>JAIOTR010000517.1 GCA_021106665.1 Bacteroidales bacterium | reverse complement strand
TAAGTCCTCTTCCCAATGCAGATTTTTTAGTTTTCATTTGCAATAGGAATTTGTTTATCGGATTCGCTGATGCTTGTCAGCCCATGCTTTTGTAAAATCTCACGGGCAAGATTCAGATAATTGATAGCTCCGGTACTGTTTGCATCGTGCATGATGATTGTTTCACCAAAACTAGGGGCTTCGCCGAGGCGTGTATTTCTGTGAATGATTGTTTCAAACACCATTTGCTGGAAATGCGTTTTAACTTCTTCAACAACCTGTTTGGCTAATCTTAATCGCTGATCGAACATTGTAAGCAGGATTCCTTCTATATCAAGGTCGGGATTAAGCCGTGCCTGGACAATCTTAATTGTATTTAGCAGTTTACCTAATCCTTCCAGTGCGAAATATTCACATTGAACAGGGATCATTACAGAATCAGCTGCTGTAAGTGAATTAATAGTAATAAGTCCAAGTGAGGGGGAGCAATCAATAATAATGAAATCGTAATTGTCCTTTACTTTTTCAATCACTTTCCGCATCATTTTTTCGCGGTTAGGCAGGTTGATTATTTCTATTTCAGCGCCAACAAGGTCAATGTGAGCAGGAATGATATCAAGATTAGGCGTTTCGGTATTTAGTATAATTTTACCTGGTTCAACTTCATCAATAATACATTCATAAATACTGGTTGTAATATTACGGGGATCAAATCCTGTACCTGATGTAGCATTTGCCTGGGGATCAGCATCAATAATAAGGGTTTTATATTCCAGTACGGCAAAACTACCTGCCAGATTTATTGCCGTTGTTGTTTTCCCAACCCCGCCTTTTTGATTGGCTATTGCGATGACTTTACCCATAAGTATAAAAATTAAGGAAGATAAACCATTATCTTGTTATTGGCAAAAATACAACATTAAGCTCCTTTCCATGTAAAGAAAATATTAACAATTATGGGCATTCTGTTAATATCAGGATGTAAAAACTGAAATTAAAAAAGCTGCCCAATTTATAGAACAGCTTTTCAGTGCGTGACTATATTTTAATATATGTTATTATTTTTTGGTATCTTCTGTTTCTGTACTCTCTTCGGTTTTTGCTTCTGCTTCTGACCCCAAATCCTCAAATTCTACATTTGTAATGGGATCTTCAACTACAGCTTCCGGAGTTGCTTTTGGTTTTTCCTCAACCGGCTCTTCTTCTGGTGCTTTCCCTGTTTGGATAAATTCAATTGCCGCATTCATACCGTTTGCAAACTTTTCAAAATCTTCTTTGTAAAGAAATAATTTGTGCTTTTCGTAAAAAAACTTACCCGAATCATTATTGAACCTACGTTTGCTCTCGGTTATTGTCAGGTAATGTTCTTCTGACCGGGTAGATTTTACATCAAAGAAATATGTTCTTTTCCCCGCTCGTACAGTCCTCGAAAAGATCTCTTCCCTTGCATAGCTCTGTTCTTTTTTTTCTTGCTCTTCCATGCTTATTCAATTGTTTTAAAATTAATTTCCCACGCAAATATATATAAATAATATTATCAAATTAAAAAAAGTGATTTTCTTTTTGAATCTTGATAATTAAAATTTGATGAGAAATATTAATGTCAATACTATCGTCCCGATTTTCATCATCTCATTATAATTTATAGTTTTGCAGAAATTCTGTTTCATTGGAAGCTTTTGTTCGCAAACCTGTTTTTACTGTTATTGCCGGAGCAGCTGAGGAATTAAAATTCCCGGCATATGTTGTGGGTGGATATGTTCGTGATATGATTATGGACAGGGATAGTGTGGATATTGATATTGTGACTGTTGGTAGCGGAATTGAACTCGCGAAAAGATTTGCCGGAAAGATAGACCCGAAGCTTAAAGTTAAGGTGTTCAAAAATTTCGGAACCGCCATGGTAAATTTCCAGGGAGAACAAAACTGGCAGATAGAATTTGTAGGAGCAAGGAAAGAATCGTATAGAAAAGATTCAAGAAAACCGATTGTTGAGGATGGTACTTTGGAAGATGACCAAAACAGAAGGGATTTTACGATCAATGCCCTTGCAATAAGCCTCAACAAAAATGATTATGGAAATTTAATAGATCCGTTTGACGGCATCAATGATATTAAAAGAAAGATCATTCGTACCCCGCTTGATCCTGATATTACATTTTCTGATGACCCTTTGCGAATGATGCGCGCTATCCGGTTTGCAACCCAACTAGGATTTGACATTGAAGATAAAACTTATAATGCAATTGGAAAAAATGCAGATAGGATAAGGATAGTTTCATTTGAAAGGATTACAGATGAATTAAATAAAATTATTCAGGCAAATAAGCCATCTCAAGGATTTTTAATGCTTGAAAATACAGGACTTTTAAAACTTATATTGCCACAATTCCAGGAATTGAAGGGTGTTGAAAAAGTTAATGATAAAGGGCATAAGGATAACTTTTATCATACTTTGGAGGTGCTGGATAATTTATCTTTAAAAACCAATAATTTATGGTTGAGATGGGCAGCCTTGATGCATGATATAGCGAAACCGAGAACCAAAAAATATGATGAGAAAATTGGTTGGACATTCCATGCGCATGAATTTATCGGATCGAAAATGGTTCCTCAGATTTTCAGAAAGTTAAAATTGCCACTCAACGATAGAATGAAATATGTACAGAAACTTGTACTCCTTCATTTACGGCCTATTGTCCTCGCTCAAAGTCATGTTACAGATTCAGCCATCAGGAGATTGCTGTATGAAGCCGGAGACGATATTGATGATTTGATGATGCTTTGTGAAGCTGATATTACTTCTAAAAATGAACAAAAAGTCAGGAAATATATCGACAATTTTAAACTAGTCAGAAAAAAACTTGTTGAAATTGAAGAAAAGGATAAGTTGAGAAACTGGCAACCACCTATCACCGGTGAATTAATCATGGAGACGTTTAATATCAAGCCAGGCAGAATTGTGGGCGATATTAAAACGGCTATCCGGGAAGCCATACTAGATGGCCAAATCAAGAATAATTATGAGGAGGCTTTTCAGTTTATGCTTGAGACAGGGCAGGAGTTAGGATTGGAACCTGCTTAATAAGATAGTTTCTAAATAAGATAAAATCCAAAATAAAATAGTAATTTTAGATTTGTTGTTTGTGAGATATTTTATAATTTTATTGCAATTATCAAATCTGTCGAACTATGCATATTTATAGATTCAGGTTATTATCGGATATTAACGATGAATTTGTCAGGGATATTGAACTTATGGCCAGCCAATCTTTTTTGGATTTTCATAATATGATATCTGAGTGTGTTAATTTAAATGGTAAGGAACTGGCTTCATTTCATGTCTGTGACCAGAAATGGAATAAAATGAAAGAGATCACTTTAATTGATATGCTTGACGGAGAAGACAAAGAGGAGGAAACAAAACCAATTGAAGAAACATTTATCATGAAGGATTCTCTCATCAAAAACTTTATTGAAGAACCCCACCAGCGATTACTTTACGAGTACGACCTTTTCAATATGAATACTTTTTTCAT
>JAIOTR010000066.1 GCA_021106665.1 Bacteroidales bacterium | reverse complement strand
TCAAATGACTTTTACCGTTTTATTTGGGATGGGAGAATGATTTTATTGGGTTATAACCCATTTTTATATTTACCCAATGAAATTATTAATACTGAAATCTTCTCGAAGCTCGGCGCGGATGCAATGGAATTATACAATGGTCAGGGATCTTTATCACCTGGAAATTACACTTGTTATCCACCATTGAATCAGTTTTTCTTTTTGATATCGGTTTTGATTTTTCCTGAAAGTATATTTGGAAGCATTGTCGTTTTGAGGATACTTATGATTCTGGCAGATATTGGGACTATTCATTTTGGCAGGAAAATTCTCAGAAAACTTAATCTTCCGCAATCAAACATTTTATTATATGCATTAAATCCGTTTATTATCATTGAATTAACCGTGAACCTTCATTTTGAAGGGATCACAATTTTTTTCCTGATTATTGCCATTTTTTTTATCCTAAAAAACAATTTATTAAAATCCGCTATTTGGCTGTCGCTTTCTATTTCAATAAAATTGATTCCTTTAATAATTTTACCAGTATTTTTAAGAAAGCTCGGCCAACGAGGTATTTTAAAATATTCACTTATAGTATTGCTGATTACTGTTATTTTATTCCTTCCCTTTCTCAGCCCAGAATTGATTACAAATTTTATTTCCAGTATATATCTTTATTTCAGGAAGTTTGAATTTAATGCCAGTATTTATTATATAATTAGGTGGATTGGCTATCAGACCATTGGCTGGAATATTATTGAGAAAGTTGGGCCATTGCTTGGTTTAACAGTTTTCTTTATTGTAATTATGTTGTCAATTATTCGCAAAAATGAGCTACCAAAACGAATGATGGAAACAATGCTCTTTGCAGTAGTGATCTATTATTTTCTATCTACTACTGTACATCCATGGTATATTGCAGTTCCGTTGATCCTTTCAGTGTTTACACGATACAGGTTTATGATCGTTTGGAGCTTTACTATTATGTTGTCCTATTTTGCCTATGGAAATGACTCTTTTCAGGAAAATTATTGGTTGGTTTTTATTGAATACACTGCTGTTATTGGTTTCTTGATATTTGAAGTATTTAAATCAAAATCTCAACCTATCAAGTCCCAACCAAACCGGCTTTCTTCGACTTGAAAGGTTTTGCAACCGAAACCTTTCAGGTTGAGCAAAGGACACGGAGTTGGCAAACCTGAAAGGTTGAAAAATGCTTTGCTGATACCAACTAGAGCTATGAGGACTTTTCAACCGTTCAAGTCCCGGCTGCACTGGCTTTCTTCGACTTGAAAGGTTAGCAGCGACCAGAACCTTTCAGGTTGAACACCGGCCTGTAGGAAAGAAAACCTGAAAGGTTGAAATCCAACACCAAGTCTGAAAAGTAAAAAACTTAAAAGGAGTTAAGAAACTTATTCCAGATAATATTTATCTATTCCGGATTTTGTTTTGTTCTGCTTATGAAAAACAATAAATTCATCTATTGATCCAAATAGTTGAAGAATATGTGATCTTTCAATTTTTGTAGATTTATTGGAAAGAATAGTATTATATGAAGAATATTTCCAGTCAGAAAAATTCCTTACTAAACCATGATGAATTGGATTTCGATGGATATAGTTTATCAACATCAACATATAGTCATCTTTATCAACTAAAATTCTTTTAAATGGGTAGAGAAATAACCTGCCGGCCCTGTTATGAGCTTTATTATATGATTTCGAATAACTATTGAAAAAATTACTGAAGGATTGATGAATTGGGTTTCTTTCATTTTCAAATGATTTTTTCTTAAGTCTTTGTTTTATATCTTCTTCTTGCCTTGTATAAATCAGAAAATGAAAATGGTTTGGAAGTAAACAATACGAATAAATTTCGGCAACCGGAAGTATATATCTTTCGAGTTTCTGTAAAAAGAAATAATAATCATCATCTTTTCTAAAAAGCGATTCACTGCCAATTGCTTTATTGTAAACATGATAAACTTTGTCAAAATCTAATTTTTCTTCTTTATTAACATATTTATATTCTGATTTCATAAGATCAATTTTGGATAAAGTTACAATTTTTAACCTTTCAGGTTGAACACCGGCTTGCGGGCAAGATAACCTGAAAGGTTGAAAAATGCGGTTTAGGAATCATTGGTTGTAATGGATTCTTTTTTCAACCTTTCAAGTCCCGGCTACACTGGCTTTCTTCGACTTGAAAGGTTTTTCTTCACCGAAACCTTTAAGGTTGAAGCCTGGACAGCGGGCTGGCAAACCTGAAAGGTTGAAAGATAAACCCAGATTTTTTCAACCTTCCAGGTCCCTGCCACACCAGCTTTCCTCGACCTGGAAGGTTTTGCCGACAAACTTTTCAGGTTGAACAACGGACAGTGGGAAGGAAAACCTGAAAAGTTGAAAAATATAGTAAGGTATTCAGGCTCTAATAATAATATTTGTTGCGAGAAGAAAAGCCTAATCTTCAAAAAACTTTTTATATTCTTCACGTTTTTTTATCTCGACTAGTTTATTGTAAATATCAATGTATGTATTTATTTGCTTAAATTTACTTCTATTAAGTACTGAAAACAAATCCACAGATGAATATTTTGTTAAGACATATTCTCCTCTTTTTATATCATATCGCATATTGATATCAAAAGATCTACCTGACTGATAGTATAAATAATTTGAAATGATAAGTCGGTCATGAAAATATTGATCGCAAATAGTAAAAAGGTCTTTGTATTTACTTATTTCATTTTCATCTCTAACTATTTTACTATTTTCATTCTTGAAGAACATAAAATATTTAATATAGATAATTTAAATATTAATTTTCAAACTTTTAAAATGATGAGATAATTCTCTTTTTATGTAGATACAGCATTTTAGCAAACCTTTCAGGTTGAACACCGGCCTGTGACCTGAAAGGTTGAAAAATGCGGTTTAGGAATCATTGGTTGTAATGGATTCTGTTTTCAACCTTTCAAGTCCCAGCTACACTGGCTTTCTTCGACCTGAAAGGTTTGCGTTACCGAAACCTTTCAGGTTGAACGCCTGGACTGGAGGCTGGCAAACCTGAAAGGTTGAAAACCCCCAGATTCCGTAAATTAAAAAACCTTCCTCTTTCAACCTTCCAAGTCCCACACGCATAGGCCATCTTCGACTTGGAAGGTTAGTAGCTACCAAAAACTTTCACAGAAAACTTATGGTTAGTAGCGATAGAGTATAGCGTTGTATATGGATTTTTGATATATGAACTACTAGCTAAAAAGATTAATCCCTCTTCCGTTTAAAAAACAAAAATCCATTCTTTTCACCAATCTGTTCAACCGTTTGAATACCCTGCCAATATTCTTTCTTATTTGTTTTTGATACAATGTAAACATCAGCATCCACATTTCCATTGATCAACCAGTCCATATTGTTATACTTTGGATTTTCAGGCGGTAAACGTTTGGAATAAAAGAGGTGCACGTAACTTTTAAATCCGCTCGTTTCCACATAACCCTCTTTTCCGGCAAGACTTTTACAAAACTCAACATGAGCATTTTGGGTATATAATTCAATCCTGCCAAAGAAAAATACTAATACTAACATCAATACAATAGCATTTCCTAAAAATAGCATTCTGAAGGCATACACAATTTTATCCCTCTTAATTAATATCAAAAATATCATAATAGTGATGATCATTAATAGTCCGGGAATAGTTTCCCAACCGGTCCAGTTTACATTGGCCTCCAATGTTGCCAAAACATCCGGATCATTTTTAAAAAAAGGCTTTAAAATTTCGATATTGCGTCCAATGAAGGGTACAAAAATTACTATAAATGCAAATATTAATCCTATTGATATTATTCCAAATCTTTTCCATTTATCGAGTATAATTTTTTTGTCAATAAGATTTTGAATTGTGAGCGCTGCTAAAAATGTGAGTGGGAAATAAGCCAGGGAAGAATAATGGATGATTTTGGATTGAACAATGGAGAATAGAACTAAAACAACCCAAAACAAAATGATCATCCATTTTCTGAAATCCTGCTGGTAACCTTCATTGAGTTTCATTTTATAGAAACCCCGGATAGCAAAAATTGATGCGGGGAAACATCCAAAAAGTAAAACGACCACATGGAACCCGGGAAAACCACCATGTCCGGCATCTTCTGTACTGAATAAACGAATTTGATAGGTGATAAAATCAATCATGAACTCTGGTCCATTCTTGATCGTTTCCAATCCAAACCAACTGAACATCACAATAAATGCTATCACAGAAAACAAAATAAATTTTGGGATGCTGATATACAGCTTAAATCTATTTAAGACCCAATAAACGATAAAAACAAGAAACACAATTAAATACGCTACCGGGCCTTTGGTTAAAATGGCCAACCCGATAAACAACCCGGAAATAAATAGGTAAAGGTTCTTAGGTTGAATTAAGGTTAATTGATGGCCATTTTCATTTTTCCATTTAAACTTCAAAAAATAAAAGATCCCAAGGAAAATAAAAAGGTTGAATATCGGATCGATGATACCGGATTTAAAATAGAGAAAAGGCAAAATGCTACCAAAATAAGCCATGGCCCAGATAAATCCAAATCGTTTATCAAACAATAAAGACCCCATCCTGAAAAGAACAAGAAGGGTTATGATTCCAACTATTGCATTTGGGAACCTGGCTGCAAACTCATTGATACCAAACAATTTCATTGACAGAACCTGTATCCAGAAAAATAAAGGGGGTTTTTCCCAGAAGGGTTGGTAATTGACCTGTACCCTTAAATAATCGTTGGTAGCGATCATCTCGCGTGAAATCTCGGCAAAGTTTACCTCATCCCAGTCAAACAGGTGCACACCTCCAAGAAACGGAATATAGAAGATGGCTCCAAGGAAAATTAGAAGAAGATAGTAGTAAGAGTTCTTCATTATTGCACCAACAATTTGATTGTTTGTTTCGTTTTGCCCGAATTTACTGTACAATAATACAATCCATTTTCAACTTTGATACCTGCATCATTTTTTCTATCCCAGGTAAAACTGAAATCACCAGCATTTAAACGACTGTTTACTATTGTCCTGACCAATTCACCCCTGTTGCTAAAAATTCCAATCCGGTAGAAATCACCGTTTATAATACTAAGATTAATTTGTGTGGTTTCATTGAAGGGATTAGGAAAGTTAGTGATTAATATTGCAGAAGAATTATATTCAGGAGTTTGGATCAGTAATAATTGATTAATATGAGCATGAGATGTTAATATATTTCCATAATCATTGCCGATAAAATCGAAAAAAGTGTACATGTAATAATTTGTGGGTGGTATTTGATTTTCTAATTGAGTGATAAATATATTTTCGAAATTAAAACTGGCAATTACGGACCAAAAACTGGTTCCTTCATCACACCTATAAACATTAACCATAAAATCCCCCGCCTTTTTAGGTTCTGCAATTAATTCAATTGTTGAGAAATTGACAACATTAAATTCTACATTTTTAAAGGAACCGGCATGAAGATCACAATATAACGTATCGTTTGGAAAAATAAACTCAACCATATAAAAATATATAGTTGTATCTATAATATTAAAAGTATCAAGAAAGTAATAATCTTTATCCTCAGAAGTAATTAATTCCTGGTTTACCTGGTAGCTCTGTGTCGGATCATCTTCATACCGAAAAAGATTACACCCAAGCAACTCTTCAGGATTATCAGAATAATAATCCCAGTAAACATGGAGTTCCTCTGTACCATAAGCATAAAAATAGGAACATACTGAACAGCCAATTAAGCTTTTCACACCAAATAACAAAAAAACGATAATTAACAACCTGATTTTTAACATAACTTATGCAATATATAGATACTTTGTTTCATGAAACTCAAGCATAAATAATATCTTCTTCCTTTATTTTCGGTTTTCCCAGATAGCACAGCAGTAATTGAGCAACAGCAAGTGTATCGCGTTGACAATACTGTACAATCCTGTCAAGATTCTTTTCCTTATAATAAACTTCGGCCACCATGCTGCCATCAATGTCATTTTTTGGTGTCTCTATTCCAAAAACAGATGCCAGCAGTTCAAGAGAAGTATAATTTTTATAATCCCCGAATTTCCACAATTCCATGGTATCGAGATGGGCCACTTCCCAGGGTTTTTTTCCGGCAATGTTTATGACATCGGGAAGTTTGAGGCCGTTTATCAGCATCCGGCGGGCAATATAAGGGTAGTCAAACTCTTTTCCATTATGAGCGCATAACAGGTTACCCTGTCCTCTGTAATAAGTATTGAGTAAATCGGCAAATTCCTTCAGCAGTTCAAGTTCATCATCGCCATAAAACGATTTAATCCGGAATTCCCTGTTTTTTAAGAACCCAACGGAAATGCAAATAATTTTACCGAACTCGGCGTAAATACCAGCCCTTGTAAATAATTTATCAGGTGTATCGTTCTCTTCCTTTCTTAATCGTTCTGCCTTGTGATCCCATAATTTCTTAAAATTTTCAGGTAATAATTCATATTCCTCCACCATTGGAATAGTTTCAATATCAAGAAAAAGAATTTTTTCGAGCTTAAGATTATAAAGCATAGTTTGGATATTTTGATTTATAAAAGTACCAAATTAATATAAATTTTACTATTTTTATAAATGAATTACAGAAAATAAATATAGTAGAAATGAAAACCAGTAGCAAAGATCGAATCAGCATTAAAAAATCAATTAGAATAACTTTTAAAATCTTCCATCTGAAACTACTATTCCTCGTTTGTCTTCTCTCACTTGGAATAATGTTTTTTGAATCTTGCGAAAAAGAAACTGATACAAAACATCCACTGGTTATAATACACTCACCCGCTGAGTTACAGAATTTTAGTGTTTTTGATAATATTCCTGTTAATGCCAAAATTACTGATGACAAAGTAATTACAACAATCAAGGTGGTTTTAACGGATGATCAGTTCATTTCAGCGCTTCCTGCAGTTTACCTGTATCCCAATGTTGCTTCTTATGATTTAGAAATGGATTATCCGATAAACGATAAATACATTGAAACCGGTGAATATTATTTGCTTATCAGGGCTGAAGATGGCCCCAATTTCAAAAACAAATATCAAAAGATCTTCATAGCCGGAATTCCCAGGGAACTTGAGCAAATAATTGTTTTGACAGAGAAAAGCACTACTGAAGTAGGTGTTTCCGGCATTGATAAGTTTAATCAAATCAATTACTTGTTCGATATAAACGGAGATTATGCAGCATCAGAGATTGACTCAAGATACCGGCAATTGTATATTGCAGGAATAAATGTCATAAATATCCAATGCTACAATCTGGAAACCCATGATATGGAATGGCAGCAGGAAATAGTTCCACCATTGCCTCTGCACCCTGAGAACTGTTTATACTTTGATGAAAATTTGTATGCCTCATTCACTCACTATTATATCAACGGCTACAGGTGGGATGGTTCAAGCATTTTTAATACAACAGTAGAGGAGAATAAATTACCATCAAAAATAGCCAGGTTCAATGATTTGCTTTTGGCTGATTTGCAGAGTAAAACAGGGGGAAATACTTATATTGCCACTTATTATACTGTTTCAGGATCTGAAAAGCAAAGATTACTTACCCATTATCAAGTTGTTGAATTTTTACCGTTAGATAACAATAATGTTCTCGTAGTTGCTAATGAATTTGATCAGGGATTATTAAAAGTATACAATCCTTATCAAAATGTAGAAACTCCAATAATGGAGATTTCTGGAAAGATAAATTGTGCTGTTAAATTAAGTAACAACAACTATTTAATTGGTACTGAAGATGAAATATATGTTTACAATGACGAACAGTCGGTCATTACTGAAGTATTGCCAGGAGTTATTGCATTCAGATTAAAATTTGATGAATTAAACAGTAACATTTATACTGTCGGGGCGCATTTGATTAATAAAATAAAATATCCGCAAATGACTCATCAAACTTCACATGTATTACCAGATAGTATTTTTGATGTACATCTGCTGTATAACAAGTGACACCGCGGATATTTTATTAATTCAGAAAACAATCAGGCTGTAAACTTCTTCTTATGATCATTCCATTTAATGTACTGTACAGCTTGATTTTTGGCAATGAATTCCAGATACTTCTGAGCCATTTCAGGATTTGTTTTCTTGTATGTTTCATACACCCTACGCCTACCTGAGTGACTATAAATTAAATTCAAGCCAACTTTTTCCTTTTTTGTCATAATCAAAAAATTTGTTGATAATTAGATTAACTTACCTTGATTTGCGCTCCCACTTATTCAATGTTTATGCCAAAGGAAGGATACCATTGATTTTATGACATTTACAGAAGTTTCATTATTTACTATCACTTATTAATGACTAAAAACAACTATAATCACCATGTTTTTGCCTTGAATCCGTAGTTTTTATCTAAAATTTCGGACAATTTGCATTCCAGTGGTTGTAATTTATAAGCTTAAAAGTCTATTTTTCTGGGCATTATAAATTTTTTAGACGAACTTAAAAATTCGCATGATTAATTATCCGCTTTTACTATTTCCATGAATAATTGCTGAAATCGGAGATTGGATTTCAGGAATGAGTAACTTTGAATTATGAAACTGGAAGTTATTACTACGGAAGACGGGTCGCACTGCATCTTTAATAAAGAACTGAATGAGAGTTATCATTCAAAATTTGGTGCTATAAACGAATCAAGGGTTGTTTTTATTGATTCCGGGTTCAGGCAACTTCTACACCTCAAGAGATTTTACATG
>JAIOTR010000025.1 GCA_021106665.1 Bacteroidales bacterium | reverse complement strand
TTGTGAAAATGTTTGCCCGGTAGCCGCAACTCCTCATAGCAAGGAAGGATTGAACCAGATGGCCTACAACCGTTGTATCGGCACTAGGTATTGTATGAACAACTGTCCCTACAGAGTTAGAAGGTTTAACTGGTATCAATATGTGGATAATGATAAGTTCGATTATAATTTCAATGAAGAGCTAAGTAAGATGGTACTGAACCCAGATGTAGTTGTCCGTGAAAGGGGAGTGGTTGAGAAATGCTCATTCTGTGTTCAGCGCATACAGGAATCCAAATTGACTGCTAAGAAGGAAAACAGGAAAATGGAAGATGGTGATGTTCAACCTGCTTGCGTTCAATCCTGTCCGACAAAAGCGCTTGTGTTTGGTGATAAAAACAATGATGACACCAGGATCTCAAAATTGATGGAAAATCCACGGATGTACAATTTACTTGAAGAACTTCATACCTTGTCATCAATCGGATATCTTACGAAAGTAAGGAATAAGGAAGCTGAACACGGGCATGATGATGGGCATCATGGTTAATAAATTATTCAGAAGAAAATAAACATACGACAATATGTATAACAAAAAAGTCAGAGGCGTATTAATACAAGGTAATAAAACTCACGGGCAGATTACCAGGGAGATATTAGCCCCGCAAGAGCGGAAAGCACCCTCCTGGTGGTTTATTGCCTTGTTTATTTCATCCCTTGCCATGGCGATGGGTTTATGGGCAATTTACACAACCATTTCGGAAGGAATAGGTACCTGGGGTGTGAACAATTCCATTGGCTGGGGATGGGGAATTATCAATTTTGTCTGGTGGATCGGAATCGGTCATGCCGGTACAGCCTTTTCCATATTCCTGTTGATCTTGCGCCAGAAATGGCGGACATCCATTAACAGGGCTGCTGAAGCAATGACCGTTGTGGCTGTATTGTGCGCCGGATTATTTCCATTGCTCCATATGGGACGTATTTGGATGGGCATCTTTGTTTTCCCTTATCCGAATTCGCGCGGACCTTTGTGGGTAAACTTCAATTCCCCTCTTTTTTGGGATGTTGTTGCCATCAGTACATATTTGATGGCATCGGCAACGTTCTGGTACATAGGAATGATCCCTGATCTTGCGACTGTTCGCGACAGGGCTACATCAAAAATCAAAAAAACTATTTACGGATTGATGAGTTTTGGATGGGTTGGAACAGCAAGATCATGGCTACGCTTTGAAACTGCTGCCATGATCATTGGCGGGCTTGCCGCTCCCCTCGTAATTGCTGTACACTCTATTGTTTCTATGGATTTTGCTACATCGGTAATGGCAGGATGGCACACAACTGTTTTTCCGCCCTATTTTGTTATAGGCGCTATTTTTTCCGGTTTTGCTATGGTGCTTACCCTTATGATCATTATCAGGAAGGTATATAAATTTCAGGATTTTGTTACCCAAGGCCACCTCGACGCCATTACAAGGATACTGACATTTATCAGCCTGATAATGGGAACAGCTTACACTACAGAGATATTCATTGCCTGGTATTCAGGTATGGAAGGTGAAATTTATACTTTCTTCCATAACAGGATATCCGGCGATCACACCAAGGCTTTTTGGACCATGATAACCTGTAATGCTATAATTCCCCAGTTTTTTTGGTTTAAGAAAATCAGAAAGAACCTGACTTTGGTTTTTATAATTTCCATCATTATCAACATTGGTATGTGGTTCGAACGATACGTAATTGTTGTTACTTCGCTTTCTAAAGACTACTTACCTGCTAACTGGGCAGCTTATTCTCCCACCATTGTTGAAGTGGGAACATACGTTGGAACGCTTGGACTTTTTGGTATCGGCGTATTACTCTTCCTCCGGTACATCCCGATGATGGCCATGAGTGAACTGAAAATGATTTTAAAAGGAACCAGTATTATTACAAATACGAAAGAAAATGACAAATAAAAAGATTTTTGGTGTTTTTGACGATGAGGATAATCTTGTTTCGACAATTCGCACCATTCGTGATAAAGGGATAAAGATCAGCGATGTTGTATCGCCCTATCCGATTCATGAAGTATTTGATGAGCTTAAATTGAAAACAAAAATACCTGTCGCGGCATTTTTCTATGGTATTTTTGGGCTTCTCGCTACTTTCGGTTTTCTGTACTGGACATCTGTGATCAATTATCCTTTGGTGTTTGGCGGTAAACCTCAAAATACACTTTCTTTCGTAATTGTTATTTTCATCATGGTTATTAATATCACAATTGTTCTAACGATTGTCACATTTTTCCTGCGTGAGAAAAAAGGGCCGGGAGCAAAACCATCCATTGAATATCCCGGGATCACCGATGATAAATATTTGATTGTAATTGATGTGGTTTCGGATACAGATGTTAATTCAGTGAATGAACTTTTAAAGAGTGGTGGCGCAATTGAAGTAACAGAACAATAAATTTGGTTTGAATAAAAAATCGATCAAAATGAACGATACAAAAAATAAAAATCTGATTAAACTATTAGGACTCATTTTAATAATAGTTACCGCAACTTCATGCAAGCGGGATAATAATTATACCGGTCATGGCTATTTCATGGATATGGCTTATTCCCAAGCTTTTGAAACCTATGGATCCAATCCGAATTTTTCTGATAGCATTACCATGTTGATCCCTGTTGAAGGGACTGTCCCCCGCGAAATGATCCCTTATCAA
>JAIOTR010000365.1 GCA_021106665.1 Bacteroidales bacterium | reverse complement strand
TATTTTCCAATTTCAATGGAACGGGTATTATATTTTTTTGATAGTTCAGCTCCCAAAGTACTCATATTGCTCAGTTCTCCAAAATAACCTGTCAGTATTCCATCTTTTGCTCCCCGGCTAAAGTTAACCACCTTCCATGGTTTCCAAGTTCCCGGTAAAGCGCCTAACTTTTCATCACATTTAGCCTGGAAGTCTGCTGTTGCAACGTATCCCTTTGTATCAGGGCTAAATACGGCAACCGACCTACCTCTTTCGTATTTTAGGATTCCATCTTTTTGTGAACCATCAGATTTTTGTCCGCCTTTCACTCCCATATCAAAAAGTTTATCCAATAAATCGCTGTGCAGGTCTTCATCAGGTAAATGCGGATTCATTACCTGCATGATAAATTTTACTACATCTACGCCTACATAATCAATTAGTTGAAAAATTCCCATCGGCCTTACAAGAAAATCCTGCGAAATTTTATTGATCATATAAACAGCTTCCGCAAAAGGCATTTCAGCAGATAATCTTTCAACCTCATGGATGCCGTGTAAAGCATCGCGCATAAAGTGTCCGTTCCCGATAAATCCTGCTTTATCATTGGAAGGCACGATCACTTTTCTCAATCTTTTTGCGAAAGTTTTCGCAAAATCAACTATTTCAGTTGAATTCTTATCTGTGGTAATTAACTCCACCAATCGTTGTACAGCAGGAGGATTGTAAAAATGAAATCCCAGGATATTACCCTCCAAACCGGCTCCTTCATCCAGAATATTTATTGGGATAGAAGAAGTATTGGTAAAAAACCACGGCTTGTGAGGATTGCTTGTGTAAATCTGTGACAAGATCTTATTCTTCAAATCCAGATTCTCAATAATGGCTTCAAAAATCAGATGGCTGTCATAGGCAGATTCGATAGTTATTACAGGACGCACAACATTCATTACATCAAAAACATACTCGTTAATGATATCCTCATTTTCAATAAGGTCAGCCCTGTCTTCATAAAATTTGCGTAACAATACTGTCTTCTTTTCAGCAACTTTTCTTACCTGCTCTTTCAAATATTTCATCAGGCCCGCCAAACCTGCATGTGAAACATCCATCGCGTTGAGGCAGAAAGTTTTTCCTTTGTTTTCCGGCTTCAGGCTCAGGTCAGCCATTTCCACAGCGGTAAGCAGTAAAATTCCACTTCCCATTTTTCCGGCTGCACCGAGAACCGTTACATTTTGTAATCTTTCGTCGTAATTCATTTCGATAATTTATATTTAAACAATTAACTAAAAACCTTAATCTATTTACCAGTTTGGTTTTCTCTTTTCAAGAAACGCTTTCATCCCCTCTTCACCTTCACTTCCTTTACCAAACAAGCTTCCAAATTGATCAGCTTCTAATTCACAACCCTTTTCAAAATCCATTAAAAATCCCTGCCTGGTAACAGCTTTAACTTTCTTCACTGCCATGGGACCTTTTGAAGCAATTGTTTTGGCAATTTTCATCACTTCTTCCATCAAAACTTCAGGTTCCACCACTTTCTGAACCAATCCAATACGCAATGCATCTTCTGCCCCGATCATATCAGCCGACATTAATAAATAAAGTGCATCACCCAAACCAACTAATCTTGAAAGTCGTTGTGTGGCAGCATAACCAGGGATCAAACCAAGATTAACTTCCGGTTGTCCGAATTTGGCTTTTGTACTGGCAATCCTGATATCGCAACCCATTGCCAACTCAAGCCCACCTCCAAGCGCAAATCCATTAATAGCAGCTATGACAGGTATTTTCATTTTTTCAAGGCTTCTAAAAGTATTTTGTCCTATTCTTGAAAAATCAGATCCTTCATCCGAATTTTTGTCAACCATTTCAGCGATATCAGCACCTGCTACAAAAGCTTTTCCGGAACCGGTTATAACCATAACCTTTACCTCATGATTTTTCGAAATCGTGGCAATGGCTTCATCCATTTCCTGAAAAAACCTCGTGTTAAGGGCATTAAGGGCTTCGGGTCTGTTTATGGTTATCAGGGCGATTCCCTCAGAAATACTGATTTCTAATATTTTATATTCCATAATTTAGGTCTAAGATTTAATTGTGAATAGTCTTCAAATTTAGAAAAATTTAATTGAATTTAAGGTCATATTCAATTAATTTAGATTCATATCAAACAAGCAATTTCCAAATTAACCGGCAGAAACAAAATTAATATTGGAAAATCAGGTTTTTTAACACTTCATTAACAACATAATACACAAATTCGTTGTTGACCTTAGTACAATGTGTAATTTTGCATTGTAATGATGAAAAGCTTTTTAAAACAAATAGTAATTATTCTATTTTCAGGAATTGTGGTTATTGCATCAGGAGGCTTTAGCTTAATTCATCATTACTGTGCCTGCAATAAAAATTTTAACTACTCCATCCTGATTGAAGAAACAGAATGCCACGATGAAATGGACGATCATCACTGCGAAATGAAACCCTCATCTGAAGCGATCTCATGCTGTCAGCAGGAAAGCACTCAAACTCAAAATAATCATCAACATTGCGGCGATAACCATGATTGTTGTTCATTAGAGTATTTTTACTTTAAAACTGATAATTTTGATTTATCGGGAAATAGCAAGGTAAATTTCGTTTTTATTGTTGCTTATGTTGCAGAAATTCAAAACAATCAAAACCAGGCACAACAAGCTGAGTTTATAATATATCAAATAAGCAATAATTTACCACCCCCCGAATACGGGAAAAAACTTCTGTATTCTATTCACCAACTTAAAATTGCAACTCCTTTAGCTTAGATTTCCAATCTATCTAATCACTTGAATTTTACAGGTTAATTGTAATAAGCAATTAATCGTTTCACATTTAAAGGAGGGCAATATGAAAACAATATTTCAAATATTTATTTATTTCATCATATTTATCGGGTCTAATTATTCGGTTGGACAGCAATTGAAAGGATTTGTTTATGAATATGATAAAAATCAACATAAAGCTTCATTGCCAGGGGTAAACATTTACTGGCAGGGCACACAACAGGGAACCATAAGCGATGCCAATGGTCAATTCCAAATTGATTATCCCACTCAAAATTTACCAAAATTGATCGCCAGTTTTGTCGGATATATGAATGATACAATTATGATTGGGGAAGGACAAACTGAAATGGAAATTATTCTTTCAAATAATAAGCAACTGGACGAATTTGTTGTATCTGGAAAACAATCCAGCAGTTATATATCACAAATAGACCCATTACATGTTCAGCATATTACAGGTGCAGAATTAACCAAAGCTGCTTGCTGTAACCTTTCAGAAAGTTTTGAGACTAACGCATCAGTGGATGTAAGTTATAGCGATGCTGTTTCTGGAGCTAAAAAGATTGAATTATTGGGACTCCATGGGAAATACAGCCAAATGATGACGGAAAACATACCCAACCTCAGGGGTCTAGCAACGACTTATGGACTTGGATATATTCCGGGTACCTGGATGGAGTCCATTCAGATATCAAAAGGGGCTGCATCGGTGGTAAATGGCTATGAATCAACAACGGGGCAAATCAATATTGAATATAAAAAGCCTGATGGTAAGGAGAGGTTGTTTTTAAATGCCTATGTAAATCATATCGGGAAGTTCGAAGGAAATTTTAATGGCGCCTTAAAACTGAACGAAAAATGGTCAACAATGCTTTTTGCACATGGTGAAACCTTCAAAAACAAAATTGACAATAATGGAGATTCATTTGTTGATGCTCCGCTCATCCAGCAATACAACGTTTATAACCGTTGGAAGTATGTGAACAAAAAACATGTCGCTCAATTTGGGTTTCAAGCCCTGGAAGAAGACAGGACTGCTGGTCAAATGGAGTTTCAAAAATCAAATGAGCGCGATAGTTCTGATTTCTACGGTGTAAATATCAAAACAAAACGATACCAGGTTTGGGGCAAAACAGGATATGTTTTTGGAAACAAAAATGAAACAAGTATCGGATTCATCAATTCGTATACTTACCATGACCAGTCATCATTTTTTGGATTGACAGATTACAACGGAACGGAAAATACCTACTATGCAAATTTGATCCTTCAATCTGAGATGGGTTCGTTTAAACATAAATATAGTACTGGCTTGAGTTACACTTATGATGATAATAAGGAACAATTAAATGATAGTACATTCAACCGGACAGAAAGTGTTCCGGGAACATTTTTTCAATACACTTATTCAGACAAAAAAAAGCTGACCATGTTGGTAGGAGTAAGAGTTGATTTTCATAATATCTGGGGAATATTTTTCACTCCAAGAGTTCATGTGAAATATAATCTGTTTGAAAATACCATTCTTAGAGTTTCAGCCGGTAAGGGATATCGAACAGCCAACATCATTGCTGAAAACAGTTATTTATTGGCCAGTTCAAGGAAGCTATATGTTGACTCGGATATAAAGCAAGAAGAAGCCTGGAATTATGGAATAAACCTTACTCAAATATTTGAAATTGCTGAAAGGGAACTAAATATTAATATCGAATTTTACAGGACGGATTTTGTGAACCAGGTCATTATTGACAGGGATCAAAATGCTTCAGAAATTCATATTTATAATTTAAATGGGAAATCCTTTTCTAACAGTTACCAGATTGAGGTTATTTATGAATTAATTCCGAGACTGGATGTTGTTGCTGCATTTCGCTATAATGATGTCAGGATGACCACAAATGAGAAATTGGAAAGAGAACCATTGGTAAACCGTTATAAGGGATTGTTAAACCTATCTTATAAAACCAATCTGGACAAATGGAGATTTGATTTTACCACTCAGTTAAATGGAGATGCACGTTTGCCGGATACTCAATCTAATCCTCCGGAGTATCAAAAATCACAAAATTCTCCTGTATATACAATTCTCAATGGTCAGATAACGAAAAATTTCAAAAAGTGGAATATTTATGCTGGGGTTGAGAACCTTACAGATTTCACCCAAAGTGATCCAATAATTGCTGCGGATGATCCTTTTGGCCCCTATTTTGATTCTTCGATTGTTTGGGGACC
>JAIOTR010000410.1 GCA_021106665.1 Bacteroidales bacterium | reverse complement strand
TAAAAGTTGAGAAGTCGGATTTTAGTCCTGTAAAACCAAGATTAAAAAAGGTATGGTATGAGAATTCCAAAACGATGGTGAATTATTTGAAAACGATTAACCTGATTCCCTTTTTAATTTTGATCTTTTTCATTACTCTGCTTTTCTTATTCCTGAGAGTAAAATATTTAAAACTGGAAAGGGATGATTCTGATCCCGGTTATAAAAGCATCCTCCGTACTTTGATAGACCGCCCTGTTTTAACGTTGTTTTCAATTATTTTAATAACGTATCATTTATTGTTCCCCAACTATCCTCTTATTATTGCTCAAATTCTTACGCTAATCCTTTTGATCAATATGCGATATATCCTTGCAGGATTTATTGATAATGAAAACAAGGCGCTTATTACGAGACTAATTATTTTATTAATTCTTAATGACCTGGAAATTGTATTTTGGTATTTTGGTAATGTAGCCCGGTACTATATTTTAATTGAAGCTTTTGTTGGGTTAGCGCTTATCTACAAATATATTCCTCATAAAAAATGGAAGGAATTTAAAGCGCTCAGTTATCATAAAAAAGCGATAAGTATATTAGCCGGAATTTCCTTCTTATTTTATTTCATTTCACTGCTTGCCAATGTTTTTGGTTTTCTTAATCTATCTGTATTACTAATAAAAGTGGGTATTCATGTTCCTGAATTTACCGTGATTTTATTTGGTGTTTCAAAAATAAGTAAGGCTGTTGTAAGGGCATTTATTCAGATTGGCATAGCCGGAGGCTACAAGGCTATGGAAAAATATTGGGACTTCATTGAAAAGCGGTCTTTTCAAATAATCAATACACTGATTTATTTCTACTGGTTATTATTTTTATTAATTGCTTTTGAGGTTTCCCGGCCTGTATTTGATTGGTTATCAGATTTCTTTTTAGAAGAAAGATCCATCGGGACACTTGATATCACACTGGGGGGTATCTTTTTATTCATTATCATTTTGGGTGTTACATTTACTATTACAGGTTTTATAAAAGTATTTGTTGAAAATGAAATTCTAAACCGCTTAAAACTTCGCAAGGGTATTCCGGCTACTATTTCAGTAACTATCCGTTATTTTTTAATTATTCTCGGGGTAACTTTTGCCTTGTCGTCTGCCGGTATTGAGTTGGGCAAAGTAAGCCTTCTTGCCGGCGCTCTCGGTATAGGTATTGGATTTGGGCTTCAAAACATAGTGGTAAATTTCATTTCCGGTTTGATACTGGTTTATGAAAGGCCATTACAGGTGGGCGATACGATTGAGGTTGAAAATCTTCTTGGACGGGTTAAACAAATAGGAGCACGATCGAGCCATGTAAGAACCTATGATGGTGCAGAGGTGGTGGTGCCAAACGGTAACCTGATTACAAATCAATTAATAAACTGGACCCTTTCTGATAACAGGAGAAGGATAGAAATAAAGGTTGGGGTTTCCTATGGTTCTGACCCCAATTTCGTTCTTGAACTTCTGGAAAAAGTGGCAAAAGGAAATGAGGATATCCAGAAAGACCCAGCCCCCCTCGCACTATTTGAAGATTTTGGGGATAGCTCGTTGAATTTCCGCTTACTATTTTGGGTACCTTATGATATTGGCATTGGAACTAAAAGTGATGTGGCAATCGGAATATTCAATATATTTAAGGAAAATAATGTAGAGATACCTTTCCCGCAAGTGGATTTACATGTTAAAAAAGATCAATAATTGTATTTCTTCACATTTTCAAAAACATATTAATTATTTATAATGTTTATATTTGTGCCGTTTAAAATAAAGATTTCTAACCAAATTTAATAATTATGAAATTGAAAAACATCATTCTAACAATTCTTTCAGTAATTGTTTTATCCTGTGTAACATTTGCACAGCTTACACTTCTTTCAGGACCGGAGCAAGGCTCTTACTATAGATTTGGTCAGGATATTGCATCAGTTATTGGGTCAGATCCAGGCAATGCAATTTTTAACCAGGTTACTTCAGGAGCAGCGTACAATTTCAACCAGCTTGTCGACCCGAAATCTCCTTTCAAAGTTGCATTAATTCAATCTGATTACCTTTATTATATGCAGGCACTTGATAACCGTGACAATGCAGAAAAAACCAAACCTATAAAAGTTGTTCTTCCGCTTGCCAATGAGGAAATTCATATTGTAACCAAGGCAAATAGTGGTTTAAAAAAACTTCAGGATCTTGGAAATTTGAAAAATGGAGATCAACGCATAAAAGTTGCCATTGGCACCCAGGATCAGGGGACTTATGCTACAGCCAATTTGATCAAAGACAGATCTCAGATTTTTTGGGCATCCAGGAATATTCATTTTGATGATGTTATGCATGAACTTTTTATGGACAGGATTGATGCTTTTATAATGGTTGGGTCTGCCCCACTTCAGAAATTGGATTTTAATCCACAAGCTCTGATAGAAGAAATAGCCTTAATAGAATTGGAAAATTTCAACGATTGGGCGAAATATTATGACAATGATACAATTTATGCAACTGACTATAAATGGCTTGAAACAAACGTTCCTACATTCAGTGTAAAAACGTTATTAATCGTTAACGAATCAAAATTAACAGAAGACGACAAAAAAGCAATCCATAAGCTAAAAATAGGTATTCTGAACAATTTTGATAAATTAAAAGAAATCGGTCATCCAAAATGGAAAGAAGTAAATCTGAATGATTGGACTGACAGTGACTGGCCAATGTATAAATAATAAAGAAAAAATAATATAGAAAGCTGATGGAAATCCATCAGCTTTTTTTTTGGATTTACGTTTAAGGATTCTAGTTAGTGTCTGTCTATTAAGTAAGTGTTTAGTTTAGAATGTTCGAGTTCAAGGCTTGCGAAGCTATTTAATTTCAAGAGTTTACTGGTATAAATGACTAAAATTAAATACGAGCGTAACGCAGAAATCGGACATTATGGACAAACACTAGTTAACCTCAACAGCAGGACTTTCCTCACCCAAATACAATAACACACCTTTCACAGGATCATACGCCAAATGTTTCATTATGCCGATATAAAACCTGACCTGTTGTACATGCTTTTCTTTAGGTTTTCCAGTTTTGAAATCTATCACAATTACACCATTTCCTTTAAATACAAGTCTGTCAGGTCTGGAGGTTTTCCCATTTACCATTAAAACTTCAGGTTCGGTCTTTATCTCCAATCCTTCTATAAAGTATTTTTCAACATCCGGATGAGATAAAAATCCTTTTATAAATGAAGTTATATTCTTCTTTTCGGATTTATCAATAATTCCATCCAGTTGAAATTTATTTAAAAGGGGATCAACATCCTGAATAGTTTTTATCTTTGATAGGATTAAATGTATGAGATTGCCCCATTGTTGGTTCGTCTCCGGATCATCTACATTCCAGTGCTCCGGAGCCTGTAAACTCAACAACATTCTGTTTTGCCAGGAATTTGAAATGAATTTTTCAAGGATTAATCCCTCATTTTGTTCTTTTTCAGTTTTACTATTTTTTGATTTAATTCCAAAAGTGTAATTGGATTTATTTTCATCCCACATTTCTTGTGCAAACAGGAATTGTTTTATCAATTTTGGGACAGATTCAGCAGCATCACTTTTTTGGGGAGGTTGGGAAGTGAAAACATAAAGCCGGTTTACCGGACGTGTGAAAACAACGTATAATAAATTGATCAGGTCGAGCAATGATTTACTATCTTCTTCCAAATATGCTGCCTCATATTGTGTTTCAAGTAGTGATTTTGAAGTATTCACTAAAGCCACTTTCAGTTTTGGAATTTCTTTATCCTCAAAATTAACCCAGAGTTTATCTTTTGTCCTTCTATGCTTTTCAGTTGCAAAGGGATAGATCACAATCGGAAATTCAAGTCCTTTGGCTTTATGAATTGTCATTACCTGTACAGCATCAATCCCTTCCGGGACAACAATTGATAGTTTACTTTTGTTATCTTCCCACCAATCCAGCATTTCATACACTTCCTGATTTTGCTCATTGGATAATTTTATTACTGCATCCAGGAAAAATTGCAAATATGGATCAGCGATTTCATTTAATTTGAAAATCCTGATCAACTCTTCGCACAGATCATAAAGTGTCAGGTTTAAAAGAGAATATTTATTAAGTATTAAATTATTTTCAGCTAATTTTTCAAAGAAATTTATTCCAGGATTTTTATCTCCTTTTTTAAAATCAACAATTCCAAAATCCAATAGGTTATCCTGCAGCTTACCTTTTAATCTATTTGTTTTTGTCAAATAACTGAGTACCTCCGTTTGTGCGATCTTGTCATCCTTGTTGAGTAGTGATTTAAGAACAGCAATTATAAATCGGATGGTTGGAGAATTGACCAATAGTAATGATTCTGAAGATATAACGTTGATTTTGTTCTCCAATAAATCTGCAGCTATTAAACTTGCATTTTTGTTGTTTCTGCAAAGAATGGAAATATCTTTTAATCCAAATCCATCTTCATC
>JAIOTR010000048.1 GCA_021106665.1 Bacteroidales bacterium | reverse complement strand
AGCCCAGATTCATTATACTTATATATTCTACGGCATAAATGCCGTAGCAAAATTATACTTATGTTTTCACACAGTCTGTGTAGCGGAGTGACGGCCTGCCTGCTGAAACGTAGTACATGCAGGGGTGTGTTATAATACAAAATATCATTTATTTTCAGATTTTTTGACTCTGATTTTAAAATTTGTAAATGACTGATCAGTTACCATAGATCTAAAAAAAATTTCTACATGATTTTTAATTAGAAACAGGTTAGCTATTGGGCTAGCCTGTTTTTATTTAAATATCAGAAACAATATTTTGATTATACTTAAGATTTTGTAGTTGAAAATTATAATTTAGTGCCCACAAATTCATCTCATGACAATAGAACAAAAACAGCTAATCAAAACCCTATTGAATATTTGGACTATATCAGCGCCTGTTACAGTTATCTTCATGTATTTTACTTATTATCCGGGGTGGCAATCTATTGCTGCCGGGGTTTGTATAGGAATTTCCATTCCTTTAATCACTACTTTATATACCAACTTCATAGTTAGAAAGTATTTGTTAAAAACAAATTTATTGATCCTGTTAGCGCTGAACACGATTGTTCATGTTCTGGTCATATTTTTCGTTGCTGTTTTTTTTGTGGTCATCTTCTACATGAAGGGAGATTTCAATCATCTATTCAGTAATTTAAGTTTTCTTTACAGCAAGTATTTTGTAATTGGTATTGCATTTGGTTTAGCCCTAAGTCTTATTTTCAATTTCTTTTATATACTCAACACCCTGATCGGTGGACGGACCCTTGGGAAATTGTTCATTGGTGTGTATCGTAAACCCATTGAAGTTGAAAGGGTTTTTATGTTTCTCGATCTTAAATCCTCAACTACTATTGCCGAACAAATTGGCCATCTGAAATTCCTGTCGCTTGTGAATGACTTTTTTTATGACATTGCTGAACCGGTAAGGCAAACGAAAGGTGAAATTTATAAATATGTTGGTGACGAAGCCATTATTACCTGGAAAACAAAAGATGCCACTAACAATGCTAACTGCATTCGTTGCTTTTCCTTAGTCAATTCAGTCATTAAAGGAAAGGAAAAACACTACACCGAAAAATATGGTATTGTACCGGAATTCAAGGCAGGGCTTCATGGAGGATTATCGGTTACAGGTGAGCTGGGTTTTACCAGGCGCGAAATTGCTTATATGGGTGATGTCCTGAATACAACAGCGCGAATTGAGGAAGCGTGTAAAACCTATGGCGAATCACTACTCATCTCAGAAAATCTAGTTTCGCAAATGAACCAACAGAACACTTTCACATTTAAGGAAGTGGGAAAAGCTCAACTAAGAGGTAAAGAGACAGGAATGACTCTTTTTGCTGTAAAGTTTGATTAGCCGGGAAAAATATAATTTTTTCAATCCTTTTGCGATTCAATTAATATTATACATAAATTTGTTGTGTAATCATGTATAATGTTGTTTAAGGATATGGAAAAGTATTTAACCATAAGTCAAGCTGCTGATAAATTAAACGTTAGTCCCGAAACGCTTAGAAGATGGGATAATAATGGTAAGTTCAAAAGTTCCCGCCACCCTATCAATAATTATCGGGTTTACTCCCAGAAACAAGTTATTGATTTGGTTGAAGAACTTCAATTAGAAATATCTTATCGACCTCCACAGGTTGTCAATGAGATTCTATCCCCGATTTTTTCAACTGAATTTGGTAAATTATTTAATTATGATGCTATTAAATTCTTAAAACAACTTGATTCAAATTCTATTGATTTAATTTTTGCAGATCCCCCTTATAATATAAAAAAAGCTGAGTGGGATACTTTTTCGTCTCAAAAGGAATATGTTGAGTGGAGTATGGCCTGGATTATCGAAGCACAAAGAGTCCTGAAAAAAACAGGTTCACTATATATTTGTGGATTTTCAGAAATATTAGCAGACATTAAATGGTCAGCATCACATTTGTTCAAAGGATGTAAATGGCTGATATGGTTTTATCGAAATAAAGCCAATTTAGGTAATGACTGGGGACGTTCTCATGAAAGTATCTTGCATTTCAGAAAAACCAAAGATTTTATTTTTAATATTGATGATATTCGCATTCCTTACAATAAACATACTTTAAAATATCCAAAAAGAACTCAGGCAGAATCTTCTCAGTACTCAAATGGCAACAAAAAAGACTATACCTGGGAACCGAATCCACTTGGAGCAAAACCAAAAGATGTTCTTGAAATTCCGACTATCTCAAATGCCGCCTGGGAAAAGTATCCTCATCAAACTCAAAAACCTGTTGAATTGCTCAGAAGAATAATTCTATCTTCCTCAAACAAAGAAAGTGTTATTCTCGACCCATTCGGTGGTTCGGGAACAACTTATGCCGTTGCAGAGGCGTATCAAAGAAAATGGCTTGGGACGGAATTACATTTGGATTACTGTCATACTATAAAAAAAAGATTAAATGACACGGAGCATATTTCAAGAATTTATTGCGCTAAAGATGAGAAAGAATCACAAAAAAGAAGAAAATCTTTAAGAGGTTAAAATATTATTAATGTCATTTGTAATCAATTCTGAGAACGGCTTCATGTATTTTGAATAGGGTTCTTTTCTAACTGTTGGAGGTGGATCAAGATAATAAATCCCATCCAGTTTCGTCAGAAACTTAGAGTAAACCATAAACAATCCTGAGACCAACGTAAAACTTATATTATCACTCTCCTTCCTTTGAACATCATTCAAAAACACCCCTATTACTTTTTGCGGATGTTCAACAAATCTTTCAAGGAGAATCTTATCAATAAACATTTTTCCCATTCTATCCTTTGAAGTTGTTTTTATTGACACCACAATTTCATTTTCATCCAGTGACTTAGAAGATGACCTAACTTTGTCGAACGGAGAAAGAATCAAATCATTTTCACATTTATAAGTTTTAGTGCCTTCATTAGTTTCGTAAGGTATTTTAAGTATGATCTTTTTATTTGCTATTCCAATTTCTGAGAAAACTACTTTTATCAGCTCTTCAAATCTATTGCCAACATGTTTTCTTGCGCTATTTGGTTTGACTAATAAATCTAATCCTGCACCAATGGACTGTTGAATTGTGTATAATGTTTTATCAATAACAATTTTTTCATAATCAGATACTGGTGATTTTAATTTGATCTTACCAAGAATAACCTTAAGTTCATCAAAGTTGTTTAAAAAGTCCTTTTCTTCTTGTATGTACAACTTATGATTTATAGGACGGATATATTTTGTTGTTCCAGCAATTTCAGATGCGTATATTTTGTAATCATTCTTTTCCTTGAAACTACTGATAACATTTGGCAAATATTGTAAAACCCGTATTGTTAAATCACCAAATTCGTTTAAACTTAGTTTAGGCTCTTGTAAATCTTTATCTAATGAAATCATGATCTTTATTTAAAACTATTCTATTCTGAGTACATCGCGAAATAAATATCAAAAACCTCTAATGCTCTGTTCGCAATATCATCCTGTTTAAACCGGGTTGACACCTGAACCAGTTTCTGCAACATCGCAAGATTCTGCTCCCTTTCATAATTATAGAGGTTCTTTCTGTTTCCGGTGAATGCAAAATAATAATCCAATTGCTCAGCAAAAATATCAATCATCCTGTTGTAAATCTCATTTGCTGTTTCAATCT
>JAIOTR010000175.1 GCA_021106665.1 Bacteroidales bacterium | reverse complement strand
GCAAGAAAATCAATGATGCCAACACCGGTTTCAATGTCAGCTTTCGGAACTTCCATTTGCGGAACACCCTCAAATACTGATAGCAAAACATCTTCTGATAATTTATGAAGTGTTTCAGTGGTTCCTTTGCCAAACAGAATTTGTGAAGCCTCAACAGCCTGGTTATAATCTTCCTCAGAATGGACCCGGATGGTTACATCTTTTGCTAATTCTTTTTGCAATAATCGTAAGTGAGGAGCTTCATTATGTTCTATAATCAAATCCTCAATTTCCTGCTTACTAAAAAGGGTAAAATATTTGATCAGTTTTTCAGCATCTTCATCCGATACATTCAGCCAGTATTGATAAAATTTATAAGGCGAAGTTCTTTCAGGATCAAGCCAAACATTACCGCCCTCACTTTTACCAAATTTACTTCCATCCGATTTGGTGATTAGCGGACAGGTCAGTGCAAATGCTTCTGCTTCTCCCTTTCCTTCATCGTGGTAAATTCTCCTTATCAACTCCTTGCCCGAGATGATATTTCCCCACTGGTCTGAACCACCCAATTGCAATTTACAACCCATGTTTTTATACAACCAGTAAAAATCGTATCCTTGCACCAGCTGATAACTGAATTCAGTAAAGGACATGCCGCTATCCAGCCTGTTTTTCACAGAATCTTTTGCCAGCATATAATTGATGGTGATATGCTTGCCCACATCGCGTATAAAATCCAGGAAATTATAATCCTTAAACCAATCATAGTTATTGACAACTTCTGCTTTGTTTACCCCTTCGTCAAAATTGAGAAAATTCATCAACTGCTTTTTCTGACTTTCAAGATTATGATTAATATCATCAACGGACAAAAGTTGCCTCTCTTCAGTTTTCCCTGATGGATCCCCTACCCTGCCTGTAGCGCCACCAACCAGCACGATGGGTTTATGACCGCAACGCTGTAAATGAACCAGAAGCATAACAGGCACCAGGTTTCCAATGTGCAACGAATCTGCGGTCGGATCAAAACCAATATACCCAAGGGTCATTTCTTTCAATAGTTGCTCTTCTGTCCCGGGCGTCAGGTCATGGATCATACCTCTCCAACTAAGTTCTTCAACAAAATTCAGTTTCATTTCTTATAAATTTTTACAAAAATAGGACTAATGATTTTTTGATGAGGGATTTTATAAATTTATTATGAAAAGATTTTTACAGATATTTTGATGATAGGGTAGGTTGCTATTCATAATATCGCTCTTCTTCCTGTACCGGTTTGATATCCTTAACATTAAGCTGAAGATTAACAACACCGTTCCATTCATTCTCCTCGATGTGGTAACAAATTACAAAGGGCTTGTTTCGGCCGATATGTTCCAAATGATCACTTTGCTGAAAAGCAATAGCAGACATGGGGTATCCGCGAACGCTTTGATGGACGACCTCAAGTTTTAAATGATTTTTTCCAACCACTCGGGCAAATCCTGTATCAATGACATCTTCCGATTCAAAAATCGGTGACATATTGCCCGGGCCGAAAGGAGCAAATTGTTTGAGGATGCGGAAAAACTTTTTATTAATGTCTTTTAAACAAATCCTGGCATCTATTTCAACCTCGGGGATAAGCATCTCCTGTTGAATTGTAGAAACGACATAATTCTCAAATTTATTCTTAAATTCATCCAGGTGTTCAGGTTTAAGAGAAAGGCCGGCTGCATATTTATGTCCACCGAAATGCTCAAGCAAGTCGCTGCAATGATCCACGGCATCATAAACATCAAAGTCTTTCACTGATCTGGCCGATCCGGTAATCAATCCGTTTGACTTGGTAAGTACAACAGTAGGACGATAATAGGATTCTATCAATCTGGAAGCAACAATGCCAATAACCCCTTTATGCCAGTTAGGATCAAAAACAACTGTTGATTTTGAATTCATCAATAATTCATTACCTCCGATCATATCCATGGCTTCAATTGTTGTCTGCGCATCAAGGTCTTTTCTTTCTGTATTAAATTCATTAACCCTTGCTGCCAGTTCTGTTGCCTCTTCAAGCGTTTTTGTAACTAACAGCTTGACCGAGTTTTTTGCACTTTCGATACGTCCAGCTGCATTTATTCTTGGTCCAACGAGGAAAACCAGATCACTGATGGTAAGGTCTTTACTAAAAATCGGGGTGTTTTCCGCGTTTGAATTGATCTTGCGTTCAATACCGCTGAATTTTAAAATGGCTTCTATTCCCGGACGAGGATTGGTATTGACCAGTTTAAGTCCGAAGTGGGCAAGTATCCTGTTTTCACCTGTTATCTTAACTATATCCGAAGCAATACTAACAACTACCAGGTCAAGGTATTGAATTAAGTCATCAAATGGAATTTCATTTTTTTTGGCATAAGCTTGAACGAGCTTAAATCCTACGCCACAACCTGATAACTCATCATACGGATAATTACTATCCAGTCTTTTAGGGTCGAGTACAGCAGTTGCGTCAGGTAAAACATCGCCAGGCCGGTGATGATCGGCAATGATGTAATCGATATTTTTACTTTTGGCGTAAGCAATTTTTTCAACAGCTTTTATACCGCAATCAAGAACTATAACGAGTGAAAAATTATTTTCTACTGCAAAATCAATACTTTTATATGATATTCCGTATCCTTCTTCATACCTGTCAGGGAGATAAAAATCCACATTTGGATAAATGCTTTTTAAGAATGTATAAACTAGAGATACGGCTGTGGTTCCATCAACATCATAATCGCCGTAAACAAGAATCTTCTCATTATTTGCAATTGCTTCCTTAATCCTTTGCACAGCCACTTCCATATCATTCATCAGAAAAGGATCATGAAGATCTTCAAGGGTAGGACGGAAAAAAGATTTGGCTTCATCAAAGGTGGAAACACCTCTTTGAACAAGCAAATTAGCCAGGTTGAAGTCAATATTCAAGACTTCAGCAAGATGCTGAACTACAGCCTCATCGCCTTGCTCCTTTAGTACCCAGCGCTTGTCCATAAAATAGAATTAAACCTGTAAAGATAACAAAATATAAATGTGAAATTGGAAAATATATTTTATTAAATATTTTTCTTTTTGATTGCTAACAATTTAAGCCAATTAATTCAGATTCTTTCTAAATAAGCAATGCTAAACACCACATATCTAATAGACTTTCAGCCTATTATACTGTTTGCATCATTTTATGATTGGAAATTAATTAATGATCTAAAAGGTTGACCTCATGGCTTCCACAGGATCAAGACGAGAGGCAATATATGAAGGGACAATTCCTGCAATTAATCCAATTCCAACTGATACTGAAATACCAATAACAATATTTACCATTGTAAGATGTAATGAAAAGGGGAAATTTTTTGAAAGCAACACAAGAATATAAATAATCAATAAACCAAAAAATCCTCCAAATAGTGAAAGAAATACAGCTTCAAAAAGAAATTGAAAAAGAATAAAGAATTTTTTCGCTCCCAGCGACATTTGAATACCAATTTGGCTGGTTCGCTCCCGTACCGAAACAAACATAATATTTGCTATTCCGAATCCACCCACCAGTAAAGAGAACCCACCGACAATCCATCCAACGATACCAATCACACCAAAGAAAGCATCAAACTCTTGTGCTATAATACTGGTTTCATTTATGGCAAAATCATCTTCTGCTTTTGGTTTGAGTTTCCGAACGGATCTCAATATTCCAACCAGTTCATCCTTTAATTCTTCATTTGAAACATACTGTTTGGCCTTCACCAAAATTGTTGTGCCCACATTTTGAATATCAATATGATTACGTGCATAATTAACCGGAAGTATAACTTGGTTATCAGACGAGCTACCAAATAAATCTTCGCCTTCTTTCTCAGTTACACCAATAACTTCAACCTTACTTCCAAACACCTTTATTTTCTTTCCAATTGGTGAAACTCCGGAAAACAGATTGCTTGCAATTTCGTTACCAATGATTGCAACATTTTTTCCACTCTGTGATTCTAATGGTGTAAAATATCTTCCTTCTTCAAGATTAAATGACAACACCCTATCAAAGTCATGAGATATTCCCAGGACACTAACATCCTCAATGCTGTTATTCCTGTATTTGATTGTTCGTTGTACTTCAAACATAAATGCACTCGCCTCTGAAGCTGTACTTCTTTGCTGAATCTCTTTCAGATCATTAAGTTTTGGTTCAGGTCGTTTCCAATACTTCCACCAGGGATAGTTATTTCCCCCTTCCCAGGGCCATTTCTGAATAAAAAGGACATTATCACCCAATTGCTCAATACTATCACGAATAGCACTTTCCATTGAGTCAAAAATCGTGAGTACAGAAATAACTGAGAAAATACCAATTGTAATTCCCAGCAGTGAAAGAATAGTCCTAACCTTGTTTACAATGATTGACTGAAAAGCAAAAATAAAACTTTCACGTACTAATTTCAGAAACAACATCATCGAATCAATTCAAATTCAGTGGTAAAATTAAAGCAAATCGTAATAACTATCTAATAAATTTAGTTGTTACTTTGTACTGAAATTTTTGATAAAATTGCAAATCAACATTAAATCAGCACGATGAAGAGAATTAAAAGTGCATTGATATCCGTATTTCACAAAGACAGGTTGGATGAAATCGCTAAGCTTTTAAAAGAATTTGACATTAAAATTTATTCTACTGGAGGAACCTATGATTTCATAATAGGCTTGGGAATGGAAGCAACAACCGTTGAGTTTTTAACATCGTATCCTTCCATTTTGGGAGGCAGGGTAAAAACCTTGCACCCAAAAGTTTTTGGTGGAATTTTAGGCAGAAGAGATAACAAGGATGATTTAAATCATTTTGAAGAATATGAGATCCCGGAAATAGATTTAGTAATCGTTGATCTTTATCCTTTTGAAAAAACAGTTGCCGGTACAAATAACGAACAGGAAATTATTGAAAAAATTGACATTGGTGGCATTTCTCTGATAAGAGCAGCTGCAAAAAATTTCAATGATGTTCTTATTGTTCCTTCTATTGATCAGTACGATGATCTATTAAATCTTCTAAAGGAGAAAGAAGGATTGTCAAGTATTGAGGACAGAAAACAATTTGCCACCCATGCATTCAATGTCTCCTCTCACTATGACACTGCTATTTTTAAATATTTCAATCAGGGGAAAGACGATATATTTAAACAAAGTATTCAGCAATCAACAATTTTACGCTATGGTGAAAATCCACATCAAAAAGGCGTTTATTACGGAGACCTGGAATCAGTTTTTAAACAGCTTCATGGAAAGGCCATATCATATAACAACTTAGGGGATTTGGATGCAGCCATCAACCTTATCAATGAATTTAATGAAACCACTTTTGCAATCCTTAAACATAACAATGCTTGTGGAATAGCCTCCAGGCCAAAACTTATAGATGCATGGAAAGATGCCCTTGCAGGCGATCCGGTTTCTGCATTTGGTGGGGTTTTAATTACAAATGAAAAAGTGGATGAAGAAACTGCTGTAGAGATAAATAAATTATTCTTTGAAATTATTTTAGCGCCGGATTACGACGAAAAAGCACTTGAAATGCTTAAGACTAAGAAAAATAGAATAATTTTGCAAAAGAATTCATACGATTTTACCGGCAAACAGTTCAGGTCAATTTTGAATGGAGTTATTGGGCAAGAAAGGGATTTAAAAACCGAGACCGAAGAAGATATGAAAGTTGTAACAAAATCAACCCCAAATGAGTATGAAAAGACAGACCTGCTTTTTGCAAATAAAATCGTGAAACATACAAAGTCGAATACCATTGTGCTGGCTAAGAATAAACAATTGTGTGCCAGTGGTGTTGGTCAAACCTCAAGGGTTGACGCCTTGAAACAATCAATTACAAAAGCCGGTGAATTCGGGCTTGACTTACAGGGTGCGGTGATGGCCTCTGATGCTTTTTTCCCATTTGCAGATTCGGTGGAGATAGCACATAAAGCAGGAATCACAGCTGTTATTCAACCGGGAGGGTCTATTCGGGATCAGGATTCTGTTGATTTCTGTAACGAACATAATATAAGCATGGTATTTACAGGATACCGGCATTTTAAACATTAAAAAAATATTAAGAAGAGAAATATGGGGCTTTTTTCATTTTTAACAAAAGAAATCGCAATTGACCTTGGAACGGCAAACACCATCATTATTTTTAACGATAAGGTTGTGGTGGACGAGCCTTCCATTGTTGCCATTGAGAGAACTACAGGCAGAATTATTGCCGTTGGTAAAAAAGCAATGATGATGCATGGCAAGACCCATGAAAACATTAGAACCATAAGGCCATTACGCGATGGGGTTATTGCTGATTTCCAATCGGCCGAAATCATGATCAGGGAAATGATTAAAATGGTTCGGCCAAAAAAACCTCTTTTCCCTCCCGCATTAAAAATGGTAATTTGTATCCCATCAGGGATAACCGAAGTTGAAGAAAGAGCGGTAAAAGATTCAGCTGAACAAGCAGGCGCTAAAGATGTAAAACTGATTCATGAGCCCATGGCCGCCGCTATTGGAATCGGGATTGATGTTATGGAACCAACCGGAAACATGATCATTGATGTGGGTGGCGGAACCTGTGAAATTGCTGTTATTGCTTTGGGTGGTATTGTAAATAATAAATCCATTCGTATTGCCGGTGATGATTTTAATTCGGATATTGAAGAGTACATGCGTAAACAACATAATATCAATATTGGAGAAAGAACTTCCGAGCAAATTAAAATTGAAGTCGGAGCGGCTATGGCCGAAATTGAAAATCCTCCGGAAGATTATGCTGTTCATGGAAGGGACATGTTAACCGGTATTCCAAAGGAAATAAAAGTAAATTATGCAGAAATTTCCCATTGCCTCGACAAATCAATTTCCAAGATCGAAGCAGCTGTCCTGCATGCTTTGGAGATGACACCACCAGAGCTTTCGGCTGATATTTTCAGAACCGGTATTTATCTTGCTGGAGGTGGTTCAATGCTCAGGGGATTAGACAAACGCTTGCACTTAAAAACAAAATTACCTATTCATGTTGCAGAAGATCCGCTCAGAGCAGTGGCCAGGGGAACAGGTATTGCATTAAAAAACTTTGACAAATTTACATTCCTTATTAAATAGGGAAATTTAATTTAAATATAACCATGAAATAGTGCGACAACTGTTTGCATTTATATTAAAACATCATTTTTTCTTCCTTTTTATTTTGCTGGAAATTTTTGCATTTTCTTTGATCGTGCGAAATAACTATCAGCGTGCTACTTTTTTAAATTCAACCGGTAAAATAACAGGTACTGTTTACAATACCTATAACAATATAGCTGAGTATTTTACTTTAAGAAAAACAAATAATGAACTTGTTGATGAAAATGCCAGGTTGAGGAATTCTTTATCCCAATCTTTTCTTTATACTGATTCATTAATTCATTACGAAAAAGATTCATTGTTTAAGTACATTGGCGCTAAAGTTATAAGCAGTACGATTAGCAAACAAAAGAATTACCTGATGATAGATAAGGGTAGCGATCATGGAATTCATAAGGATATGGGAGTTATAACTTCAAAGGGTATAGTGGGAACAGTAGTGGATATTTCCGCTAATTTTTCAAGGGTTATGTCTGTTCTTCATATTAACAACAAAGTTAATGCACGGATTAAGAAAAACAGGCATTTGGGCAATATGGAATGGGATGGGAAATATTATCGTCAAGGTTTGCTTACTGATATTCCAACACATGTTCGTTTAAGTAAAGGCGACACAATAATTTCCAGCGGAAATTCTCATATTTTCCCTGAAGGAATGCTTGTGGGAACAGTTGAAGACTATGATACAGAACATAATGAAAAATTTAATAAGGCGCTGATAAATTATTCTGTTGACTTTAATAATTTATACTACGTATATGTGATCACGAATATTATGAAAGATGAGATTATAGAACTTGAAGAAAACGAGAAAGCGGATGAATAATATTTACATTAAAAATATTATCAGATTTGTTGTTTTGCTTTTCCTCCAGGTTTTGATACTTGACAATATTAACTTTTGGGGACATATAAATCCTTATTTGTATGTTTATTTTATATTGTTACTTCCTTTTGAGATTCCGGGTTGGTTTCTTTTATTATCATCATTTGCTTTAGGATTTGGAATTGATATTTTCGCAGGAACTTTAGGAATGCACACTGCATCATCTGTACTTATGGCGTTTTTCCGTCCGATTGTTATAAAAAGTATTTCTTCCAGTAAAGAATATGAGGCAGGTATGCAACCGTCAATAAGTGACCTGGGATTTCGTTGGTTTTTCACCTATACGGTCATATTAGTTTTTATCCATCATTTTGCTTTGTTCTACATAGAAGTTTTCAGGTTCTCTGATTTCTTCAGCACTTTAGGAAGGGTTATTTATAGTGTAATATTTACAGTGATACTTGTAATTATAACGCAGTATTTATTTTTGAAACGAACTAAAAAATAATCATTTGATTTTTCTCGCCAATTCAATAAATGCAACCATTTAATAAGTTGAAATGTCTTTTCGGAAATCGTTAAAAACGATTTCGAAACCTTTGAAACTATTGTGATTGAAGAATATTTGATACATTTGGCAACTTTTAAGAATTTATATAACCCAAATTTTTTATTTGGAGTATCAATTCTAACTAATTAACAAAAACAAGAATATAAATTTGGTGACCTTTTTACTGAGGTCCAGGTTATTAATAAATTAAATTATGAAGAGACTTTTATTTACTTTAATTATGTTGTTTGCTTTAAATCTCGCATTTGCTGATGGCTGGCGTGACGGTGAAATGCAAATACAAATTCCTATCGAAAATCAACAGCAATTTCAACAATTGGCAAGTTTGAAATTAAGCATGGATGTTAATGGGCCTGATTTCGATCATGTCACCGCTTATATAGTTCCAAAAGAGCTTGCTCAGATAAAAGCAATGGGATTGAATTATGTAATTGAAATTAAAGACTTGAATAAGCATAATCCCAACTTCTGGTTAACTGAAGATGCCTATCATACCTACCAGGATATTATTGATCTGGCTGACAGCCTTGAACAGGAGTTCCCTGGTATCTGTAAAAAATACATCTTTGGTTATTCAATTGAAGACCGGCAATGTGCTGCCTTAAAGATCAGTGATAATGTGGAGATTGATGAACCGGAGGCTGAAGTGATGTTTGATGGTGGTATCCATGGTGACGAGGTTGGAGCAGCTGAGAATGTGATACGTTTTGCAAGGGATTTATGCCTGGATTACGGGAATGACCCCACTGTTACCAACCTGGTAGATAACCGTGAAATCTGGTTGTACCTGATGGTGAATCCTGATGGCCGTGTACATGATACACGTTACAATGTAAATGGAGTAGACCTGAACCGCGACTGGGCTTATATGTGGGATGCATGGGGTGGTAGTCCCGGTCCGTGCTCACAAGTAGAGAGTAAAGCATTAAGAGAATGTATGTATAACAATCAGTTTGTGGTTCATACAACGTATCATAGTGGTACCGAATACATCAGTTGTCCATGGAGTTACCGATCATCAACACCGCACGATATGGCACATATACTTCAGTTGGCCGGTGTTTATTCTTCCGTTTCCGGTTATTCTAACCTTGAATACGGTCAGGGTAACAGTGGTATGTATCCCATCAATGGGAGTACAAAAGACAGTAATTATGGAATACAGGGATCAATCAGCTGGTCAATGGAGATATCTTACAGTAAACATCCACCTGCTTCTCAAATTATAATGTATTACAACAGGAATTACCCTTCAATGATTGCCATGATCGAATATTCGGGTTATGGTTTGGAAGGTACGATCACCGATGCTAATACCGGTGACCCTGTAACTGCCATCGTTTTTGTAAATAATTATTTACCAACTTATAGTGATC
>JAIOTR010000524.1 GCA_021106665.1 Bacteroidales bacterium | reverse complement strand
TTCAAGGCCCTGAACAACATCATCGTGTGCAATTAAATCACAAAACAAATTGTACTCTCCATACTCCTTAAAAAAGTGCTCTTTTAAGGAATCCATTTTAACCTTATCAAATGTATTGGAGGCGTCAGAGGCAATATGAATGCAATAGATTTTCATATTAAAAGGCCTGATAAGGGTCATCAGCTTGCGCAACGCCTTAAAATCGGATTCATCAAAATCAGTCGCATAAAGGATGCTGTTCATATAATTAATCCCCATGTAAACCGATTTTTGTGGTATTGCAAAAACAGGAACTTTCGACTTCTCAATGATTTTTTTAGTTACACTGCCAATAAAATCGACTGTACTTTTTGTTTTTCCCCTGGTACCCATTACTATAACTCCAGGGTCGTATTCCTTACTGTACTGAAGGATAAGTTCTTCAGGAGCTCCCCGGTCCAAATGGTATGATATTTTAACACCTGTGAACTTTTCCTTTTTTACAAAATCTTCCAGTTTTGTTTTTAATTCTTTCATTTGGCTGAAGGCCTCATTTTCCAAATTACCAATAATTGTATCCAGGTTTAACTGATAAGAGTGGGCTTCAAGATAAGGTTCTGTGCTTATAACAGGATTAAAGTACGAATAGGTCAGCATGATTTCTGCTTTAAGCTTATGTGCAAGCCCAAGGGCAAAATTACAAGCAACGAGCGAATGGTCCGAAAAATCAATGGGAACGAGTATTCTCCTTACACTTTTTAAACGATCAACTGTTTCTTGCTTGTCTTTTCCATACTCGTTCTTTATCTCTTCAATGATCTTATAAACCCTTTCGGTATCTTTTTCATTGATCTTGATCTTTACACCGGTTGCAACACCCGGCTGCACAAGGTTAATGTTAGACAGAAAACATTCAATTCCTTCCGCTTCCAACCTCCCTTTTAAAAGCTGGGCGCGGGAATAAGGATAGGATGCTATTGTAATAATTTTATCTTCCATGGTATTTTCACATAAAAAAATTATAACAGGCCTATAAAGATACGAAAACATTTACATTAAGTCAATATATATTTTTAATTAGTGTCTTGAGTACTTATAACTCCATATACAGGGATTTCTTTAAGGAAATGATAGGAGTTGTCTTCATAATCAAGTGTGCAACAAAAATGCTCCAATCCGTTGGTAACAATAAGATATTTAACTTTTAATGCGATATTGTACCTGACGATTTGATCAAAAACATCCTGGTTTATTTTTATTTCCGGGGCCTTACATTCCACAATAAGAACAGGGTTTCCCTGCTTATCGTAAACAACAATGTCAGTCCTTTTGCTGCGCTTATAAAGTTTCAATCCGGCTTCAACAGAAATGAGAGACTGAGGATAGTTTTTTTCTTTAACCAAATATATCAAAAAGTTTTGCCTGACCCACTCTTCCGGTGTTAAGGCCACATATTTTTTTCTGAAAATATCGAAAATCTGATTTTGCCCATTCTGCTCCCTAAGTTTAAATTTATATTCCGGAAGATTTAATTTCTGCACAATAAACAATTTTACTTTTCCAAAAATAAGTATTCTTGTTTCGCTAATGTCCACAATTAATGAATTTTAACAGAATAATTGCAAAAGATTAATTTTTTTCTATCTTTGCACCCCAATTTTAATATCCGAAGCCCTGTCTGCCGACATGCAGGTTTAGCTAAGGATATATTTCAAAGCATAGACGATTGAACTATTTGAAAAACTTTGTTATCCCTTTCAGGGGGTTAAATCCAGGGGATCATAGGTACAATTGGGAGATAGATAAAACGTTCTTTGACGCAATTGAAAATCCTGAAATTGAGGATTGCAAATTGAATATAGATCTGGAACTTGAGAAACAAGACCGTATGATAGTACTCAGGTTCAATATTGAAGGAACGGTTATAACCTTGTGCGACAGATGCCTCGAAAAGCTAACATTGCCTGTTGAATTAAATGAGACATTGTTCATTAAATTCGGTAGCGAAAGAAAAGAGGAATCGGAAGATGTCCTAATTATTCCTGATTCGGAATACCAGGTAGATATCAGTAAGCATATTAACGAATATGTAACACTTTCTCTTCCAATGAAAAAAGTTCATCCGGAAGATCAAACAGGAAAGACCGGTTGCAATGAAGAGTCGATAAAAAAATTACAGGAGTTTTCAAGGAAAAAAACGATTGACCCCAGATGGGAAAAATTAAAGAATTTTAAAATCGAATAAATTATTAAAATCAATAAGAAATGGCTCATCCAAAAAGAAAAATATCGAAACAAAGAAGAGACAAGAGGAGAACCCATTACAAAGCGGAAGCCCCAACATTGGCAATTTGTCCGACAACCGGAGAAGTACATCGTTATCACAGGGGATATTACGTTGACGGAGATCTTTACTATAAAGGCAAGCTGGTTTATTCAAAATCAGAAGCTCAATAGTAATAGGATTTTGCCTCATTTTATTTAATATAAATTCTGTTAATGAATATCGGACTTGATGTTATGGGAGGTGACTTTGCACCTGATGCTACAATTGAGGGTGCAATATTGGCTCAGGAAAAACTTTCCTCAGGCGACAGGATTTTTTTATTTGGCCCCGAAGAAGTTATACGGCAAACCTTAGAAAAAAAGGGTGGAAATCCTGATAGTTTTGAAATCATACATGCCCCTGAAATAATCGGAATGGGTGAAAGGCCTATCAAAGCATTTACCCTTAAACCTGATTCCAGTATTTCCAAAGGATTTAAATCCCTCAAGCAGAAAGACATAGATTCTTTTTCCAGCGCTGGAAATTCCGGGGCTACCCTTGTTGGCGCCATGTATACGGTTAGCAATATTCATGGTGTTATCAGGCCAAGTACACTGACCGTTATTCCAAAAGAGTCGGGAGGGATGAATGTTTTGCTTGATGTTGGAACCAATCCTGATATTAAGCCCGATATTCTATATCAATTTGCTATTTTGGGTTCAATTTATTCGAAATATGTGCTGAATATTAAAGATCCTAAAGTTGGCTTGCTAAACATTGGTGAAGAAGAGGAAAAAGGCAATCTGCTTTGTCAGTCAGCTTTCCGTTTGATGAAAGATTCCAAAGATTTTAATTTTTACGGTAACGTCGAAAGCAGGGAACTATTCAATGATACAGTGGATGTAATCGTTTGCGATGGATTCACCGGTAATATTGTCTTAAAGCAATCAGAAGCTATATACCAGATAATGGTTAAACGAAATCTTAGGGATGATTTTTTTGATAAGTTCAATTATGAAAATTATGGCGGCAGCCCCATACTTGGGGTAAATTCTCCAGTAGTAATCGGACATGGCATTTCCAATGGAAAAGCTATCATGAACATGATCCTTCAATCAAAGGAAATTTATGAAGCTAAACTGATCAATAAGATCAAAAGGGCAATGAATAACTACATCCAAAGCAAATAAATATTATTTTTGGTGGCTTGTAATTAAGTTTTACCTTTTAAATGACAAAATTAACTGCTGCAATTACAGGTATTGAAGCCTATGCACCTGAATACATTCTTACCAATCAGGAACTTGAAACCATGGTGGATACAACCGATGAATGGATCACTACCCGTACCGGAATCAAAAAAAGACATATTCTGAAAGGTGAAGGATTGGGAACATCGGATATGGCGGTAAAAGCAGTAGAAGGTCTTTTAAAGAAGACCAATACATCTCCTGATGAAGTAGATCTTCTAATTTGTGCCACCGTAACTCCCGACATGGTATTTCCAGCAACCGCAAATATTATTTGTGATAAAGCAAATATTAAAAACGCTTTTAGCTATGACCTGAATGCAGCATGTTCCGGTTTTACATATGCTTTGATCACTGCCTCCAAATTCATTGAATCGGGTACTTATAAAAAAATAATTGTCGTTGGAGCAGATAAAATGTCATCCATCGTTGATTATACCGACAGACAAACATGTATCATTTTTGGTGATGCGGCTGGTGCGGTTCTCATGGAACCAACTTCTAACGGTTATGGAATAATTGATTCAATCTTAAGATCAGACGGTTTTGGCAAGGTTCATTTGCATCAAAAGGCAGGCGGCTCTGTAAAACCATCCAGTCATGAGACAGTTGACAATAAAGAACATTTCGTTTTCCAGGAAGGACAGGCAGTCTTTAAATTTGCAGTGACGCACATGGCGGATGTATCAGTTGAGATCATGGAAAAGAATGGCCTTAAGTCAGAAGATATTGCTTACCTGGTTCCACACCAGGCCAACAAGCGGATTATTGATGCCACAGCACGCAGAATGGGACTTGAAAGGGAAAAGGTAATGATCAATATTCAGCGCTACGGAAATACCACAAACGGAACCATACCGATGTGCCTTTATGAATGGGAAGACAAGTTAAAAGCCGGAGATAATTTAATCCTTGCTGCTTTTGGTGGAGGGTTTACCTGGGGTGCAATATATTTGAAGTGGGCTTATGATGGAAAAAAATAACAAACTAAAATTCTATCTGGTACTCACACTTTTCAAGAATTTCTTTCACCTCTACTAATTCATTTACCTCCATCAGTTTTGCCCTGATATTTGCCGCACCATAAAAGTCGGAAGTATAGATTTTAAAGAATCGTTTCAGGATAGCGAAGTTTTTTGTGTTCTTCCAGGTTTTTGTAAAAAGAGAGGTGTGTTTCCATAATAAACTTAATCTTTCTTCCGGTGATCTAGTTTCTTTTTCTTTGCTAAAAAACCATGGATCCTGAAAAATACCTCTTCCAATCATGATCCCATCTACTCCAAACTCTTCTGCCTTGACGAATCCATCCTCCATTGTAAACACATCCCCATTTCCGTGAATTAGGGTTTCTGATTGCTGTTTATCACGTAAATTAACTGCCTTCCTAACTTCGTGCCAGTCTGCAAGTCCTTCTGATTGCTGTTTTTGAATTCTTCCATGAACAGTGATCATGGTCGGCTTTGTTTCCAATAGGGTACAGATCCATTCTTCGGTAATAGCTTTATTCAAGCCTATCCTGGTTTTTACACTTACCGGAATATTTGACGCTTCTTTTGTAGCAAGTATAATTTCTTTGGCTAAATCCGGTTTCCCAATCAATGCAGAGCAGCCACCTTGTTTAACAATCTTTTTAACAGGGCATCCCATGTTGATATCAATGCCATCAAATTGACCATCCTCACAGATTATTTTTGTGGCTTCAAAAAACTTTTCGGGTTTGGTGCCCCAAATCTGAGCAACGATCTTAATATTTTTTTCTTTTAGCAGCTTGCTTTCAGAATCATTGATCTGTAAACGATGCTTTACCTTTGGGCCGCCAATTTCATGGCACAAACCATCTGTGGAAGTAAATTCACTGAAGAGCACATGAAGACAATCAGGATCAGACACACTCATTACTATCTCTCGGAAAACGGTGTCAGTAACATCTTCCATTGGCGCCAAAGTAAAAATAGGCTTTTTAAGATCGTTCCAGAAATTATTTTCTTTCATCTAAAAACCATTCAATTCCATTAAAACTGTTGGAAGCAAAAGAAGCCAGCCTAAAATAATCAGAATTACCATAAACGGTATTATCCACTTCACCCATTTTTCATAAGGGATTTTCGCTATACCAAGCGCTCCAATCAAAACACCGGAAGTTGGGGTGATCATGTTTGTAAATCCATCGCCAAATTGAAAGGCCATTACCGTGGCTTGTCTTGAAACGTTTACCAGGTCGGAAAATGGCGCCATAACAGGCATGGTTAAAGCAGCTTTAGCTGAACCGGATGGGATAATTACATTAATAAATGTCTGGATTACATACATAACACTTACTGAACCTATTTTCCCCAAACCTGCCATTGATTTTGAAACCCCATGAAGTATGGTATCAATGATCTTTCCGTCTTCCAAAATCACAAGAATACCTCCGGCAAGACCAACTATCAGCGCTGCCGTCAAAATATCCTTTGTTCCCTCAATAAACAGTTTTGTGATCTTGTTAGCATTATAATTCATTGCCATTCCAGAAAATATTCCCATGGCAAAAAATAATGTAGCTATTTCGGTTAAGTACCATCCGTAGCCCATAACACCAATTACAAGAAAGACAATGGTAAATGCAAGAATATTAAGCACAAAATAATGTCCTGATTTCAACAATGCCGGAATACATAAAATGGCAAATAATCCGGTAGCTACCGGAATGGCCGGAATAATTGATGACGAATTCCCAATTTTCAACTCCGATTGAGGGTAAAAAAAGGAGAATATAACAAGGCAGATCAAAATAAATGCATAAACAAACCAAGCCATTTTGGGGGTATGGTACTCAATGGATTCAACTTCAGAAGTTCCTCTTTTTCTCCAGTATGCATCAATTTCATACATCAGCGAACGTTTGGGTTTTTCTTTAACCCGTTTTGCGTACCATAATACCCAGCCAATTCCAAATGTATTGATCACAAACCAGCAAAAAATCCGGTATTCAAGCCCGGAGAAAAGTGGCAAATCGGCTATTCCCTGTGCAATGCCAATGGTAAAGGGATTTAATACAGCCGAAGCAAATCCGAGATGAGCAGCCACATAAACCATACAAACACCAACGATGGAATCATAACCCATTGAAATGGCCAAAGGAACTACAATTATTACGAAAGCTATGGTTTCCTCGCTCATTCCAAATACAGCCCCAAAAATGCTGAACATAACCATCACCAACGTGATAATTATATTATTTACCCCCAAAGCTTTAAAGAATTTTTTACTCTCAAGTCGCCTGGTAAATTTCAGAAATGAAAAAATCCCCACATCAATGGATCTGCTGGCATTCATGATCCAGAATCCTCCACCGATCATCAAGATTAAAACAATGATTCCAGCCTGTTTTTCAAATCCTTTAAACATGGCTGAAAACACCTGCCAGGTTTGTGCGTTTCGCTCAATATAATGAAATGAATCTTTATCAATAACAGTCCTTTCTACCCCATTCACGATTTTAGTCTCACGGTCATACTCACCTCCGGGTATGATCCATGTAAGAATAGCGGCAATTACAATGACATAGAAGATAATTACATAGGTGTGTGGAATTTTTTTAAACATAATATGCACAAATTTAGGCTATCGCCAAAAATAACGAAAATTCCGTTGTCGGTCAGGAGGCAAATTTTAAATGGATTAAAACGATTTCCGGCCTATTGCCAATCCTGACCGGAGGCCCCCAGCCACCTACACCCGAAGAAACATAAACATGAGTGTTACCTTTTTTTTTATAACCCCAGCTAACTTCAAATATCGCTTTGGTAATATAATTTAATGGCCACATTTGTCCATGATGGGTGTGTCCGGATAACGTAAGATCAACCCCAAACTCTTCCTTAAGATCAAGCTCAAACGGCTGGTGGTCAAGAAGTATTATTGGGAAGTTGGCATCTATATCTTGCATAATTGTTTTAAGGTTTTTTCGGGATTCGTTTGAAAAGTTTCGCTTATCCCGATCTTCCCTGCCAACAATATAAATCTTGTTTTTCAGCATAATGACTGTATCCCGGATCATATTTATACCATGTTCTGACAGGTATCTGACGGCTTTTGCGACCCCGCCAATATACTCATGGTTACCCGTAATCCCTATTACACCCATTGGGGCTGATAATTTTCTCAGGGAATCGCCAAGGTTATTTCTAATTACAGGGCCAAGGTCTTCATCAACAATATCGCCTCCAAGTAAAATCAGATCAGCATTCAGACTATTGATCTTTTTTACAATTTGATTGGTTCTGCGAGGACCTATAATTGTTCCTAAATGAATGTCTGAAGCAAAAGCAATAGTTATTTCCTTTAAGCCTTCAACCTTCTTATTAATAGTCAGGTCAAGCTTCTTGATCCTTGGGTTCAAGCTGTTAATAAAACCAGCCAATAGCACCAGGGATACCAGGCCAACAACAGACCAGAAAAATATTTTTATAAAAGAGGTGGTTTTAGCAATATCAGGTATAATTGGCAAAACAAAATTGACCAATCTAATCAGGTCAATAAAAACCACAATTATAAGGATGTAAAAAAAAGCTGCCAGCCAAAAGGAGCCAATCCACATAAATATATCTGATACTGAGGATAACCATAATCGTTCAAGAAATCTTGCAATAATATATGATGAGGCAAGAAATATAAACACGATTTTATAATAAATTCTTCCTGCGCTTCCTACTGGAAATACCTGTAAGCCTTTGTTATAAATATAAAAGCTCAAGAGGCTATAAACAGTAATTACTATTGAGAAAAATATAATGAATTGAATGTTGCGCATTGTTCACCTGAAATTTTCGATCAATAACTAATTCTAATATCGCTGACATTATAGGGTTTAAACGTACGGTTATCATCATTGACGCACATCAAACTAAATTATTGCATATTACAAAGACCGTATTATTTAATGCTTTCCAACAATAATGAATTAAACAGCAATTTATATGTCCCCTGGGTTGAAGCCCGGAACTGTGGGCTAAATCCCATTAATACGATCTGCCCTTTCCCTTTTTTTAGCCAAACCATTGCCGTTTTATTGGCAAGCTTGTTTTGATTTTCACAATATCCGCTTAACAAAATATCCTTTTCTGGAAATACTGCAATAACCCTTCTGTCCATATCAAACTTGGGGATCGAAGTTGAAAATACCTGGCTCCTCTTAAATAAAATACCTGCATCTTTTTCAAGCCCATAAGTTAAGGGGTGGTTTTGTTTGATATTTATTTTAATTAATGGTCCCGGACAATACAAACCGGCTTCTTTCAACTCATTTGTTATACTTTTAAATGGCAATTTAAATTCTTCAATGTTATCTTCGCTGTGTTTGATCTTCAAATTTGCATCAAACAACTGAGTTGATCTTCCCCAGGATATTATTATTCCTCCGCCATCCAAAAATTCCATTAGTTTTTCCATTCCAATCTCACCCATTCCTTTAGTATATTCTGGTGGATAACTGCTGATGTAATATGTGCTTCCCGACTTATATTTTCCATCCATTAACACATTTTTAGAAACATTTGGGAAAATAACAATATCGAAATTCTCCTTTAAATCGGTTGTTTCAAAATCAGCAGGTCTTAATATCGTAAATGGAATTTGATATTCATCTAAGACATAACGCGTCCATCCAGCGTCCATATCGTGAAACCAGGACTCTGTTAGACCTATTCGTGGCATGTTGATCTCATTAAGTTTATAATCAAAATCTGACTTCAAAAAAACAGGGGAAACAGTCAGGGTTTGTAAAACATTATTAAGCTTATCTGACCTTTCAATATAAAAGCTTCCTTTTTTAAATTCCTTTTCATCAGTTATAACATCGTCAGCTAATCTGGATACTTTTAATCCCAGGCCCATCGCCATAAAAGCTGCTCTATAGCTTTCATTATTAGTTGCGGGAAGGATGATCGCATTGTATTCAACCTCTTCTTTATTCAAATTGAAAGAGCCTGGAATTTCCGTTAGAGAATTTTCCAGTTCTGTTGAGCGAATATTTATCTCCGTGCATTGAACACCCCTGTGCAAGGGTAAGGACCAGCTTGTAATGTCGTATGGTTTGATAATTTCACCGTCAGGGGTGTAATGACGAAGAGGAAACTCTTGATCTTCCAAAACCTCTTTAATAAATGGCCTGAATGGTTGAGCCATGGGCACAACAATGTCTCCGCTACCATAGATAACATTATTAATAGTTAGATCATGATTCAGTTGGTAAACATTTATACCATGCTCTTTTAATAGATTAACCATTCCAACAAGCTCACTCTGGTCATTTTGTTTCAAGGGCATAACATAATAATAAGGAGCTTCTGTTTTTCCTTTCTTTACTTCCCGCCGGCATAGATCATTTATAAACTCAAGTATATCAGTACGATGATTTGAAGCTGTTTTTAATATCGACATCGTTGATGATACCTCATAATCAATAATGTCTCCAAGTCGCCACCAGCCACCATCCCAGGGCAAAGGCATATTGACACTCTTTTTGTACTCTGCCAGTCCTTTACCCCGAACTGTAAGCTCATTTGGTTCTATGTAAATAGGTTTAGCTACTTGCACACTTGCTGCTTCAGTCAGCATTCCGATCACATTTTTCCATTGGCACGTTCCTGTTGATCCCGGCCAGTATTCATCAAACAAATAATGTTGCGATACTCCTGCCAAACCATCTTTTGTCATGTCCGTTATCATATTAGAACCAAAAATTCCAATCCAGTTCCAGATACCGGCATCTATAATTTCAGCAATTGGATCATGCGGAGGAGGAACAAAATAGCGAACACCTCCTGAACCCATCTGGTGTTTTTCAACCATTACCTGCGGAAACCATTCAAGATTGTAAATGGATGCAATTGCTTTAGTATCAGTTTGGGTAAGCGTTACAAAATCGCGATTATTGTCATGTCCAACATATTTGTGATAAACGCCGGGCATGGAGCTTCCTTCGTATTTTGTATCTTTATATTTTTTGTAGTGCTCCACTATCATATCCATCCCATCAGGATTGTGACAGGGAACCATCATATAAACCACATCATTAAGCCAGGTTAGTTTATTTATCTCGGAAGTAGTAATTAAATCATATGCGATCAGGGGGGCAGATTGGGATGGACCCACTTCTCTAGAGTGCATGGATAAAGTTGCCAGAACAAAAACTTTTCCCTTTTCAATTATCTCCTCTCG
>JAIOTR010000510.1 GCA_021106665.1 Bacteroidales bacterium | reverse complement strand
GGATAAATGAACTTATTTCCAATACGGGAATCACTGCCTATTCCCTTTCTGACCATGTTTATATTTGCACCAACAATTTCACATAAGTTGGCCATGTCGTTAATAAAACTGATCTTGGTCGCAAGAATAGCATTTGCCGCATATTTGGTCATTTCGGAAGAAAGAATATCCATAAATATTATAGGATGGCCATTTAGCGTAAATGGCTTGTAAAGACGCTGCATGACTTTTTTGGCCTTGTCAGAATTGGCGCCAACAATGATCCGGTCAGGCCTTAAAAAATCATTTACTGCCGCACCTTCTTTTAAAAATTCAGGATTAGATGCTACATCAAAATCTATTTTCACTCCTCGTTTATCCAATTCCTCTTTCACAGCTTTCCTAACCTTATCAGAGGTTCCGACAGGAACGGTACTTTTAGTGGCAATCAAAATGTAATCATTAATATTTCTTCCTATTTCACGTGCAACATCCAACACATGACTCAGGTCGGCGCTCCCGTCTTCATCAGGAGGTGTGCCGACAGCTATAAAAATAACCTCACAGTCTTTTAGGGAAGACGCCAGGTCATTTGTGAAATGCAACCTGCCTTTTTCTTTATTACGATTTACTATGTTTTCAAGTCCCTGCTCATATATTGAAACTATATTATTATTTAACTCTTCGACTTTCTTTATGTCTTTATCAACGCAAGTTACTTCTATCCCAACTTCTGAAAAGCAAGCTCCCGAAACCAATCCAACGTACCCTGTTCCTACGACACTGATCTTCATGTTTAAATCAATTTAAATTATTAAATCTACAACTAAAAGTTAAAAGCATTTATTATAAAATAATATCCCATAATGAAGGATATAACCAGTTTCATCATTGTTCCTGCAATAAATCCAAGGAAAGAACCCAATCCTGATTTAAACGCAGCACTGCTGTCTTTTCCGGCAATAAGTTCGCCAAGAAAAGCACCGACAAAGGGGCCGATTATTAATCCAAAGGGAGGAAAGAAAAATATTCCGATGATTAACCCTATGGCTGCTCCCCACATTCCTTTTTTGGATCCGCCAAGTTTTTTAGTACCCCAAATAGGTACAAAATAATCTAAAAGTGTAACGCCTGCAGTTATCAATGCCCAAATAGCCAAAAACCTGGCAGTAAATGGAGGATCTGTTTGTAATTGTAAAATCAGTATTGATCCCCAACTTAACACCTGGCCGGGTATAACAGGTAATACCGAAAAGATAATCCCAATCACAAGAATGATCAATCCAAGTATTGCCCAAAGTAAATCAGCGCTCATTAGTATTCATCTTTATGTTTTAAATTATTCCATGTATTAAAAACGTGCGCTGCTTCTTTATGCATTAATTGTTCCGAAGGCAATTCCCTTGCGGTTACAGGCAGTTCCATTTCCTTGTATATTTTTGAGTCATCAAAACCGGCTTTGGCAGCATCATTACGTGTTGCTGCAAAATATAGTTTTTTGGGCCTTGCCCAGTATATGGCTCCAAGGCACATGGGGCAGGGTTCGCAGCTTGAATATATTTCGCAATCTTCAAGTTGAAAACTATTTAGATTACTGCACGCTTCCCTGATGGCATTAACCTCTGCATGGGCAGTTGGGTCATTTTGGGTTGTAACCGTGTTTACTCCCCTGCCGATGATTTTACCATTTTTCACCACAATGGCTCCAAAAGGCCCTCCATTTTTTAATTTGAGATTTTCCTTTGCGAGGTTAATGGCTTCCTGCATGAATTTATTCTTCTCGTCCATTTACTGAATTCAGAAATTAGTTTGCAAATTTACCATTTTCCTTTTATCGTCGGATAATTTAGTGTTTTGTTTAATAGTGGCAGAAACTCTTTTCTGGAAATATTTATTGCCCCCAAACTCTTTAAATGTTGTGTTTCAACCTGAGTGTCGATAAAATGAAAATCCCATTCCTTAGCTCTTTCTACGAGAAAACAAAAAGCGATCTTTGAGGCACCACTTTCTTTATAGAACATGGATTCTCCGAAAAAAGCCCTGCCCAATGATATGCCATATAATCCGCCGGCAAGTTTTCCGTTGATATAAGTTTCTACCGAATGCGCATATCCAGACTCATGTAATTGTATGTAAGCATTTTTCATCTCTTCGGTGATCCATGTGCCATCCTGTCCCTTTCGCATTGTTTTGGAGCAGTTCTCAATAACTTCTTCGAAATTAGAATCGAATCTTACTTCATAGTTTTTATTTTTCAGGGTTTGCCTTAAGCTTTTGGATATTTTCAATTTTTCTGGAAATAGTACCATGCGCGGATCGGGCGACCACCACATGATTGGATCATCTTTTGAATACCAGGGGAAAATTCCATGCGAATAGGCAAGTAACAAACGTTTAATCGATAAGTCACCACCAACGGCCAATAAACCAATGTCGTTTGCCAACTCAGGATTGGGGAAAATTAATTCATCGGTCAGTGCATAAACCGGCATAATTAGTCAGGTTCTCCATTTTTTGGATTCGTGTAATTAATTCGAACTGAATTATTATCATCGTCGCTGCTGGATGAATTATAAAATTCATTCTCTTCCTCCTCTTCATATTCCCAGTTATATTTTTTTTTCTGAGGTCCCAGCTTTCGATAATAAAATGCCAATACTGCTCCAACCACAAGTCCCCAGAAATGCGATTCATAAGAAATATTCTTTTCAGGATAAAAATCAGGGAAAAT
>JAIOTR010000448.1 GCA_021106665.1 Bacteroidales bacterium | reverse complement strand
TCGGTGATGGTTCTTTCGATTACAAAAACATCACAAATCCAAACACAAATTATATTCCTGTGTGGGAATCCACTGAATCCCTAAATCCGGTAAACTCATATTGTACCGATGATTTTTACAGCGAATTTGATGAAGAAGATAAAACCAGTATGCTTAAGATCGGTATTGGCAGGCTGCCTGTTAAATCTACCCAGGAAGCAAATGCAGTGGTTGAAAAAATAATTCATTATTCATCCAATGAAAATGCCTTTGGCTCATGGAAAAATAATTTTTGTCTGATTGCCGATGATGAAGATAACAACTTACATTTATACAATGCGGAAGATATTGGCGAAATAGTTGATACTACTGACCAGATTTTCAATATTTCAAAAATATACCTTGATGCCTATGAGCAAGTATCAGATACAAATGGCGAATCTTATCCTGATGTAAACCAAGCCTTAACAGATAAAATCAATACTGGAGTAAGTATTGTCAACTATGTGGGTCATGCTTCATACTATGGTATTGCCCATGAAAAAATTTTAACAGAAGAAGATTTAGAGAATTGGGAAAATTATAATTTTTATCCGTTGTTATTTACCGCTTCTTGTGACTTCGGACGATTTGATGACCCAGATAGATATTCACTAGCTGAAAAAGCTTTCTTACTAGAAAATAGAGGGCTATCCGCCCTAATTTCTGCAACACGGGCCACTTATGCCGGATCAAACCATGCTTTTCAGAAAAGATTTTTCATCAACACCTTGCACCATTCTGAATATTCTCTTGGCAAATTATTGAAACTCTCGAAACAGGAGGCTGGCGGTTTTGACAATAACCGGAAATATTGTTTGTTTGGCGACCCTTCCATGAGGCTGGTCATTCCAGAATATGAAGTGATCACTGAAGCCATAAATGGTGTACAGGTGACAGAACCTTTGGATACAATTCATCCTGGTGAACAGCTTATCATTTCAGGATATATTGTTGATGCTGAAGGAGAGCAATTTTATAATTTTAACGGGCCTTTGGAAGTCAGGATTTTTGACCGCATCGACACTTTGTCTACTTTGGGTAATGATCCGCAAAGTATTGTAACGGATTTTACAGTGAAGGATAGTGTTTTGTTAACACTCAATACCGATATCATGAATGGACAGTTTGCTTTTGTTTTTAACCTTCCCAATAATTTGGATGAAGAATTTGGTACCTTAAAATTCAGTTACTATGGAATGGATTTCCCATTGGATGCCAGGGGGCAATTCTCAGATCTTGTAGTTGGCGGACAACCCAGCGCCATTAATGAAATGAAGGCAATGGATGAAATATTAACAATATATCCTATACCTGTTAAATCCCAACTAAATTGTTTGGCAAAGCAGAACATAAATCATTTGCAACTGGATCTTTATGATCTGACAGGCAGAAAAATCCATTCACATTCAGAGCAAAATATTCCGGAAGGTAAAGTAAGCAGTTTGGAACTTTCTGCTTTGAAACCGGGTTTATATATCATGTGGATAAATGCTGATAATCAATTCAGCACGATTAAAGTGATCAAGCAATAGCAGTTTTATATTCATCCGATGACTTGCCTGACCGGCAAGGCAGGCTTCGAGTCATCGGATGAATACATTTTAATATAATCCTTAATTTTTTTGAATAGTTTTATATATTTGCGGAATTGATAGACTTTATATCATAGAGATTGTTTTGATTTTGTTTTTGAGAATTATTATAGTGTATTTTTTTGCCAGATGAAGCTTTTTTGAAAAGCATACCCACTGGTACGTGATGAAAAAAAGCTGAAATATGGTGGAAAAAGACACATAATAAAATTAAAGGATAAATTCAAAACAGTCTCTTGATAAATCATTATTTATTTTCTGATAAAAACAATTATTATGAGGTTTTCTATTTCGATTATTTTAATTTTTCTATTTGCATTTAGCATTGTTAACGCCCAAAGTGTCAAAGTATATTCCAATTCAGGAATATTGATCAAGAATGCAAATAAAGTCTCACAAGGTGCAAAATTAAAAAGTAGTGAGCCCACAGATTTTATGCTTGCTTTTCAAAAAGGATATATCACGAGTGGGGTTACATGCAGTTCAATATTAGAAGAAAACAACCCTGAATACACAATAGCACTTTGGCCAGGAGTTTCGCTGAAGGATGACTTTAACTCAAAAAGGATTGTCTTTGCAAAATTTGTTGATCAATCAGGGAAAATACCTACAAAGGGGACTTATGGTTATTGGGGCTACACTCAGGGTATTGATTTGGAAGGTGAGCAATTCATCAATGGGATCAATTCTGTTATAAGCGATTGGGGCTATAAAACCAGTGGGGATAATGCAATATTCAAAGAGAAGCAGGAAACTCCCGATCTTGCCATAGCCGGTGAAATATCACATCTGGCAAAAGAAACCAAAGGAACAGCAGGTTTCAAAATCAGTGTATTGGTAAATTGGTCGGTTTATAATGTTGAGAAAGAAAAAGTAATTTACGAACTCAGTACCGCAGGATATTCCGATTCTCAGAAAACACAAAAATTTCAGGATGAGCTATTACTGGCATTAAAAGATGCTGTAGTCGGATTAATTGCCGGTGATGACTTTATCAAATTGGCAGATGATCAAGGAAGCCCGTCTGTTGAAGAGGGTGTTACTGCAGAGGCTATGATTTTGCCAATAGTACCAAAAAATGATATATCCGACTATGGTGAAATTATTAAAAATTCAATAAATTCAGTGGTTACGGTAAAAACCG
>JAIOTR010000202.1 GCA_021106665.1 Bacteroidales bacterium | reverse complement strand
TTAGGAAAAGCACTTGGGATACTACAGGGAAATGGAGAGAAATTAGATCCTGATTTTAATTTTTCTAAACATATTGAGCCTTATATAAAAAAACTGATCAAAGATCGTTACCACCCATTCAAAATAGCTAAAGACATATATTTTTCTGTGGAGGAGTTTGGGCAATTAATGCGGGACTTGCCCTATGATGTACGAGAGATTATCGGGAAAATAAAAAGTGGCAAAATTAAAATGGACATTGAGCATAAAGGACTTGACCCCATGCTTGGCACACACGAGCGAATCAGTAACAGGATATCTTTTGCTATTGTTCTCGCTTCAATGATAATCGGTTCTTCATTAATAGTGCTTTCAAAAATCCCTCCAATGTGGAACGATATTCCGGTTATTGGGCTTATCGGGTTTCTTGCTGCCGGCATTCTGGGTTTTTGGCTTCTTATTTCAATATTACGTCATGGGAAAATGTAAGGGCCAAAGAAATTAATATTACAAAAAGAAAAATTTGCTGATCAAATAATTTTGGAGATTAAAAAAATCACACGATTAAAATATTGCACAATTCAACATACAAAGCGCCTGACAAATTTTTCCAGAAAATCTCTATTCGACTATTTTGAATATGAAGCCAGTTTGTTGAATCTTTAAAGATCAGTCAGTTATAGAATGAAGTTATAATTTATTACCAGATGTTTCAAAATTTGATTTGTCCTCAAACTAATAGTCAATTAGAAAGTCATATTTTATATTTTCATATTTTTCGAGCTTAACTCTTTCGCGTATAGCTTTTAAATCTTTTATCGGGGCATCTACGATAAACATATTAAGAACCCAGGATGGAATGTTACCACCCGGATCTATATGCATTTGGTAAGTCACTTCTACTTTATTGGTTTCTAACGGATCAAAAAGCCAGAATCCTGTTGCATCTTCCATTCTGACACATTTGTCATTTTCCAGTACGTAATCCTTTTCAAATTTTACAGTCATTTTGACAAGTTTGGTATCGTAATACTGACTGAAAACAGATGAAAATATACCATCCCTGTCGGTTACAGGCCATGGAGTTTTGTTTATCAGGTAGTGCATTTGGAAAGTATCATTGGCTTCCAATAACCGGGTTTCAACCAGATTTTTTAAAAAATCAGGATAATTATTAACATCTTTCATTACCGCAATAACGCTGGATAATTTGGCATCCATAATCGCTATAGCCTTAAATTCCTGTATTTTTGACCCTTCAACTTTTCTTGTGTATACTTTTATTCCATCTTCCTCTTTCCGTATTTCCCATTCACCCTGGGAATATATAGAAGCTGTTAACAAAAGGCATAAAAAAATGGTCAATAGTTTTTTCATAATTGACAGAACAATTTTAAAATTCAGCAAATCATTTGGTAAAATTATGACAACTTTTAGGAATGGCAAGATTATCAGGTGAAGATTTTAAAATTTATTTCTTGAGATAAACCCCGATACTTAACAATGGAGAGTTCGCAACGGCAAAGCCAGAGAATGATCCGGCTGCATGTACAAAAAACCCTAGCCTGGTATCGTTTTTTATATTAAAATCATAAACCGCTTTTAAACCATAAGAAAAGTATTCCAAATCATTGGAGTATAATCCAAATTGCTTTTCAGGAGGTGGTAATGTTTTGCTTCCATTTTTAAAGCTATACAGAAGTTCGGAATAAGCGATTAACCAAAATCCTTTAAAAGGTTTCCATCCTCCTTCAATACCACTGTTCAGGTATTCACTGTAATTGTTGGTTCGAATAATAGCGGATAACCAATAATATGCATATAATTTGTTCCATCCACGGCCAATACTCATAATGGGTGAGAAAGAAAATGCATCATACCCAGGTAACAAACCTGATTCTTTTCCTTTTGAAGTTTCTGCTGGAAGTTCAATCCTGATCTGACCGGCAGCAACCCACTTTTTATCCAATAGCTTGTATTTCATACTTAACAGGATGTTCCCAAATGCATTTACGCTGGCTGCATAGGGAATATCAGTGTTTGGAAATTGATAACCCGGATTTATATCTCCTGACTTAAGAATTTTGTAAGGAATGGAGGCAATCAATGTTACCTTATCCGAAACTCCATATTCACCATACAATTGCAGGGTATTATCTTTTATTTTACGGGAGGTTTCAATTGATTCCTTTTTCCCATTGAACAAACTGGTATATTCTGGAATTGTATTGTAAGAAAACTGGAAGTAATAACCATTCTTCTTAGCAACCCAGGGGCTTTGCGAAAATCCCGAAAGAAATGCCAGTAATATTAAATAAATAAGAATTGTTTTTTTCATCTTAACATAACCAATTTAATCAAAAAAAGATTCCTGACAATCCAACCGGCCTGCCAGGAATGGAAATATATAGGGTTAATCGAAAAATTATTCAACCTTAAATCCTAGAATGAATCCTTTTTCTTTTAGCTTTTTTAAAAATGGAACTATTTGTTGAACCATTGAATCCATAGAATCGAAGTTTAGCTGACCTTCCAGAGCGTTAATAATATCTATCAGTTTAATTTCCTTTGCAATATTTTCAATGATCACTGTATAAATAGCTGAAATATCCATAAACTGCACTTTGCCGGTTTCCTTTTCACGAAATCCAAGCAGAAAATAATTTCCCTTATCAGAAGCAGTAATGTATTTTGCATTTTTGATATGGACAGGATAAGCAAATGATAATATTTTGTATTCCGGATTTATAATCATTACATCATTCAGCCAGTCACCTTTTGTTTTAAATGAAGGATATGCCTCATTTTCCATCATAAACAATTCAACTTCTGTCCACTCAAATTTCATTAAATCCTCCATAAGAGGATATTTTTTCTTTAATGCAGATTCTTTAGAAATGACATATTGATAAAATTCTTCTGGCATTTGCCAAATCTTTGTTGATTGGCATGCATGATTCGCAAAAAATTCCTTGACCAGCAAATCCCACTGTTTGGGTGGTAGCAAATTATTCAATAATGGATAGGCAGAACGCAAACTATCATCTACCACATTAAATACCAATCGTCGATAATGATGTACTCTGTCCTTTCTAACTTTTAGGGAGCCAGAAAGAATATTCGTCCTGCAATAGTTTGCCAAATCAGACTGCTGCCGGTATGTGTTTTTTTGTAGATTCATTTTGTAAATCCCAGTTAATTGAAATAATCCTGTTTAATTTATTGATTTCATCTTGCAAAACTTCCAGGTCAGGAATGTTAAAATCCCTTTCCAGGAGAACTGGAACAGGTCGAACAAACCGAGTAGTGTAGTCAAAGAGATCATAAACGAGTTCGATGACATTGGCACCGTGTGTATCAATAATCAAATCGGGTTCAACCTGCTCGTGTCCTGCCATATGGATATAACTTACTTTTTCTAATGGTAAGCCGTGAATAAATTCAATGGCGTTATATTTATGATTGAATGCGTTTACATAAACATTGTTAACATCTAATAGTAAATTGCAATCAGCTTCTGATACAATCTCATTGATGAATTCCAGCTCTGTCATTTCAGCCGCTACCGGTGTATAGTATGATACATTTTCAATGGCGATCTTCATTTCAAGAAAATCCTGAACATGTTTAATCCTGTTTGAAATATGTTTGATTGCATCTTCTGTAAATGGAACCGGTAACAGATCATACAAATGAGCATTGTCGCATTTGCTATAGCTCAGATGTTCTGAATAAATTTGAATGTCGTATTCTTTTATGAAATCTTTTACTTGTTTTAAAAACGTCCAATCCAAATCTTCAGGACTTCCTATTGAAAGGGATAAACCATGAGCCAGAACCAGGTATTTTTCAGTAACCTGTTTGAATATTTTTTTCCAGTATCCACCAATACCCATCCAGTTTTCAGGAGCCACTTCGATGAATCCCGGTTTTAATTTTCCTGAAGAAAGAAACTCATCAGAAAATTCTTTTCGAAAACCTATACCAATATAATTATTCATAGAGAAAATTTAAAAAACATCGGATGACAAATCGCCATCCGATGAAACAGTCATGGAATTAATTGCCGCACTTAGCTTCCCCACATTTTCCTTCTCCACATTTGGCATCTTTTGATTTGCTCTCGTCATTTGCAACTTTTGTACTTTTTTCAGCATCAGTTTTAGCAGCTTTTGGTTCAGCAGGCTTATCTTTTTTCATATTTGCCTTTTCTTCTCCGCATTTTCCCTCACCGCATTTATGATCCTTCATTTTATCATCTGCTTTTTTTAGCTTACCATCTTCTGCTTTTTTTGTGTCTTCGCCGCATTCCAACTCAATGGCAATAATATCAGAAGAATAATTATTGAGCAGTTCGCTTCGCAGCTCTCCGCCTGAACCCAACTCATGGTATTTAAAAGTTTCAGTGGCGCTAACATTGAGTGAGCTTAATCCTAAAACTGACCCGGCTACAATTGTGCTTGTTAAAATAATGTTCTTTACTGTGTTTTTCTTTTTATCATTCATAGTATTATAGTTTTTAATATTTATCGAATTTTTATACTTGGTCGAAGCTGGAATTTATTCCTTACAGAATTTCT
>JAIOTR010000505.1 GCA_021106665.1 Bacteroidales bacterium | reverse complement strand
TTGTCGCTTTTTGTGATCTCAAAATCATTATCCTCACCTAAGGGTGTACCCCGAATAACCCTGAATAATCCTGTTGCCTCCCCAATAGCAGCTTCCATCATCTCAGGATTTGTAGCCATCACATTGATGGTAAAAGACCTGTCAGGCCTGGGGAAGTATTGCCTGACATTATTTATTGGAAGCAAACAGTTTCTGTCGCCTGAGAAACCAAAACTTGAACCTTTTGAAGCCAGCACTCCTATTACACGGTATTTGCCGGGGCCAATTGAAATGATCTTTCCAATTGGGTTTTCATTGTTTTTAAAAAGTGTCTTTTTCAATTCATCTCCAATAATGGTTACATGTGATCCATAATAAACATCGTTGGGTGTAAAATTTCTTCCAGCCGAAAGCTCATTGCCAGAAGTAATTAAATAATTTTCGTCCGTTCCGATAACTGCAACATTCGGATCAGACTTTTCCGATTCATATTTGAGTGTAGCAATATGGGTTGCAAAAGTATGCATGGATGCATGTGCAGGAAAATCAAATTTTTCTTTAAACGAAAAAGCTTCATCAAATGAAATGGATTCATAATAACGGGCCCGGTGAACTTCACTACCGATCTGTATCCGCATCGACCTGTTTTTAATGGTAAATGTATTGGCACCCATCATGGTGAAATTTTCAGTCAGGAAATATTCGATCGCATCAATAGAAGTAAGAATACCAACCAGCGCCATGATGCCAAAAGCAATAATAAGTACAGTCAAAACTGTCCTGATCAAGTGAGATTTAATGGATTCAAATGATATTTTAATATTTTCAATTATCAGACTAAACATACCTGCATTTTAGACTTTATAACGAAAACAAAGATAGGAAATAAATTATGGAAGTATAATTAGTGTTTGTCCATAATGTCCGATTTCTGCGTAACGCTCGTATTTAATTTCAGTCATTTACACCAGTAAACTCTTGAAATTAAATAGCTTCGCAAGCCTTGAACTCAAACATTCTAAACTAAACACTCACTTAATAGACAGACACTAATTAGATTTTATGGACAAAATAAAATTAGAAAAGAAAAAATATGGATGAAATGAAAAATGACCATAAAACTATTGATATGCTCATATAAACCAACACATTGTTTTTCTTGGAATAATATTTCTGGGCAAGAAATGCCCCGATAGGGATTGAAAGTAAAATGGGTGTAAAAAATATGATCCCAATAAAACCATATTTTTTGCGGACGTTGATGATCAACTTGTTTTTCCTGGTAAATTTCTTTTTCGGGACTTCGCTGCAATTCAATATTTTTCTGGCCTTTTCAACTTTTTCCCCGGTAAAATAGGAAAAAGCCAAAGGGCAGTATTTATAATATTGACGAATAATCCACTTGCTAAGGAAGTAGAAAAATAAAATACCCATAATACCACCAACAGCGCTAATACCGACAGTCTGGAAATAATTAAATCCATAACCAATAGAAATTAATGGGGCGAACAGAAATTTAATACCGCTGACAACCAATACCTGGATTAATTTAAAAACCGAAATGCCAACAAAATATTCCATTATTTTTTTCTTTCCTTTCTACTCTCTAATGAATAAGTTTGATCTTTCAACGAAATTTTAACAAACAAGTTTAATCAGAGTTGAATTTTTTTCAATTTTCAAAGATCAATCTGATCAAAATTACATCATGATAAGTCAAATATTTTACCACATAATGATCACTTTATAATTAACTTAAATCATGTGGTATTTATTATGACAAATTGAATTGAAATCAGGTTGCAAGATGTGAAAAATATTTTTGCATCTTTAATTCAGAAAGGCTACCGGTTTTAAATTAATCTTTACTACCGAAAGCCAGATCGCCGGCATCGCCTAATCCAGGGACTATATATGCTTGTGCTGTAAGTTCATCATCAATGGCGCCTACCCAAAGCGTAATATTTTTATCAGGAAGATGTTTTTTAATATAATTAATTCCCTGCATACTTGCTATGGCAACAACAATATGTATATGTTTTGGCTTGCCTCTGTTTACAATTTCTTTATATGCAGCAACTATTGAGGATCCTGTGGCAAGCATTGGATCAGCCAGGATAATTGTTTTTCCTGACAGATCGGGTGATGAAATATATTCGATTTTTACGATGAATTTTTCGTTTTTTTCAGCTTTTCGATATGCGGAAATAAATGCACTTGCCGATTTATCAAATATTCTTTGTAAACCACGATGCATTGGTAAACCGGCACGCAACACCGGAATCAGAACCGGATACTCTTTTAGAATAGGTACTTCTGCACTTCCCAAAGGAGTTATTACTTCCACTTTTTCATAAGTAAGTGTTTTGCTTATTTCGATGGCAATTATCTCACTGATGCGTTCAAGGTTCCTCCTGAATCGCATACTATCAGAATGGATATTTATATTCCTGATTTCAGCAAGGTATTGACTAAGAATGGATTTTTTTTCACCTAAATTATTTATCATGGATACCGGTTTTATAGTTAAATGACCAAAAATTATTTCCTTAACAAATGTAAGAAAAATAATTCACTCTCTTTAAAGCCGGAAACTTACTTTCCTGAAAATCTTCTGAACGATTTTATCAGATAGACAATTTGCCTTGTAACTATTGGAAGGTTATTTATTATGACGTGGGGATAAGTGCATTTTACAGAACCAAAACTTTTATAAAATCTTGCAAGGTTCGGATCGTTCGATCCTTCAAAATCAAGTGTCAGATGATTTTGTGAATGTTCATTAATAAATGAATCGATTAAATAAGCCATGGCATTTTTCTCTTTTCCTTCCTCGTTAAGTCCAGAAAATAGAAATATCATCTTTTTATTGCTTTTGGCAAATATTGCACCGGCACAAAGCTCGTTTTTATCAGTATAGGCGCCATATGTTTGAATCAGCCCTTTATAAATACCCATATAGCCTAAACGCTGCAATTTCAAATAATCGTCATCTGATAAATTTTTGATTTTACCGCCACGGTTTTCCCTGAAAATTTTAATGATTTCTTCAGGCTTAACATTTTTTGAAATAGAGAGATGATGTTTTTTCGCTTTTTTTAGATTTCTTTTCAGGTTTGTGGAATAGTTATGAAATAGTTTATCGTATGAATTAATTAAATCAAGCTCATAGTTAAGCCATTCTGTTAATTTATATTTACCGGTATGTGCTTTATTAAAAGTATTAAGATTTATTTCAGTGAACTTGAATTTTTTGGGAATATGTGCTAAAAAATCATTTACTAATTCGGGTGATAAAAGGCTTTTGGAAAAAACACCCAATTGCTGGGTAAAAACCGGCTGATATAAATAATGAATGCCCCATTTACTTCCGTGTACCAGCGGAAAAACACTTTCATAATCATTTTCGATCAGTGCTTCCCATTCAAATCCCACAATATCAAGATACCAGGAACTGGCATAAACCATTCCGTTAAATGATTCTTTTATACAGGCATCCCATTTTTTTTTATCAATCTCACTATGGTGAAGGTATTTTATCATATATCCGGATTTAGGGTTGAGCCTCCCTGACCATTTCTTCGTAAACTTTTCGCCATCCTTTCCATCGGTTCAAATCGCTGAGGGATTCATTATGCCACAATGAAACAAAAGTTCCGTTCACAGCTTTAACTTCATCAATTAATGATTTGATAAATTTAACTGCATCTGTAGCTTCAACTTCCATATAATCGCGCAAAGTACCATCCATTAATGTAAATGGATGAATTCTTAGTTTGGTTTCAACGTCCAGATCCAGGTCATAGAAATTAAATGAATTACAAATGCTGGCCCTGAATCCGGGTTGTGCAGCAAATCCCATGGAGTAGTCATCGGTAATATCAAGATTAATCAAATTTCTATAAGTTGTTGGGAGAAGAACTTTTAGGAAATGTTGCCGGCTTTTGGTTATTTCCCGATTAAGGACTTTTGATAATGTGTTTATTTCTGTTTTGAGTTTTTTTGGGTAGGTATTGGATGAATAAGATGGGTGAATCCCAACTTCTGCATAATCAGCAAGTGATTTTATGAGTGTGTGAAATTTTTTGTTCTGGACAGGGATATTTTTATCATTATGGCCGTATTCGGCAAAAAGGATAAAATATATGGGTTTCAGATTGTATTTTTTCTGAATATCAAATTGAAAATCAAAAGTATCAAACGGATCTTTTTGCATTCCTGCGAGAACCCTTGTTCTTGCAGCAATGTCCGGCATGTCTAATCTTGATATGGCATTGGCATAACCTCCGATGGACCGAAATACACCTTTTTGCCTGTAAGCCCAGGCAGCATCAATATCAATTGTTGGTAAATATTTGTATTGCCCTTTTGGAAAAGTAAATGAAGGATATATTTCAGTTATTTTATCACTGATCTTTTTTGCCCAGATATTTACCAGCGGCTTTTGTAGAAAGTTTTTTTGAAAAGCAATGCATTCACTCGCGCTGAATCTTCCATATTCATCTTTCCTGTAAGGCAGATATTCTTCATATCGGGATACCAGATAGAAACCGGCGGCAAAAGGATCGAAGGGCATAGCTGACTCTTTGAAGTAGACAGGGAAAAATGCCGGTAGATTATCATATTCTAAAAAAGCCAGATCAATGTGAGAAATTCCTCGTTCCTTTAAAAGATTTACTGCTGCAAAAGAAAGGTCATCCTGAAGAGGCGTTTTCAGGTAACTCATTTTAACACCGTCATAACTCAAATACTCTTCTTCATTTGACGTTATGGAGATATCAACTTTCAGGATTTCCCTGAAAATTAAATTAAAGATAAACTTTACACGGTTGGTTATTTTATCAGTATAAATTAAAATCATCTTATTCTTTTCAAACTCTAAACTTCAAACATCGAACTTCGAACCGTCTTCGTCGTACCAACTAGCATACATATTATAACTATCAGCGATACGGTTTATTTCCCCTTCAAGCAATTCAACATCAACTGATTTTATTTTCTTAGCAGGCACACCCGCATAAACACTACCTGATTCAACAATAGTTCCTTTTGAAACCACTGCACCTGCCGCAATAATTGAGTTACTCTCCACCACCACATGATCCATTAGAATGGAACCCATCCCCACTAAAACATTATCCTTAATAGTACATCCATGAA
>JAIOTR010000383.1 GCA_021106665.1 Bacteroidales bacterium | reverse complement strand
GATTGTATTTGATATCAATCCCGATAGTGACTTTGTAAAAACGAAACTCCTAGAGCTGTATTAATTATAAATCCTTTGTGTAATTTTGTGTACTTTATTGTTGTTTCACAAAATAATTAAGCAATTTAATGGAACCAAATCTTTTTATATATAATACGCTAAACAGAAGAAAAGAAAAATTCGAACCGATAAGCCCTCCTTTTGTGGGCATGTATGTTTGTGGTCCAACAGTTTATGGCGATGCACATCTCGGCCATGCCCGGCCTGCCATTGTCTTTGATATGGTATACAGGTATTTGCTTCATCTTGGATATAAGGTAAGGTATGTACGCAATATTACCGATGTTGGCCATTTGGAGGGAGATGCTGATGAAGGTGAAGACAAGATTGGGAAAAAAGCGAAACTCGATAACATTGAACCAATGGAGGTGGTTCAGTTTTATACCAACCAGTATCACGCAGCCATGGATAAACTTAATGTTTTACGTCCGAGTATTGAACCTCATGCTTCCGGTCATATTATTGAACAAATTGAAATGATCAGAAAGATACTTGATGCAGGTTTTGCATATGAGAAAAATGGTTCGGTCTATTTTGATATTGAAAAATACAATTCTCAACATAAATACGGTGTACTGTCAGGAAGGAATATTGATGAACTTTTAGCTTATACCCGTGAACTGGAGGGTCAGGAGGAGAAGAAAAATAATTTTGATTTTTCCCTTTGGAAAAAAGCCGATCCCGAACATTTGATGCACTGGCCGTCGCCGTGGAGCGAAGGATATCCTGGCTGGCACCTCGAATGTTCAACCATGGGAACAAAGTACCTTGGTGATCAGTTTGACATACACGGTGGTGGTCTCGACCTACAATTTCCGCATCACGAATGTGAGATTGCCCAATCAGTTGCTGCCAACAAAAAAATGCCTGTCAAATACTGGCTGCACAATAATATGATCACACTGAACGGACAGAAAATGGGTAAATCATTGGGAAATGCTATTTCTCTGGATGATTTTTTTAAGGGAAATCACAAATTATTAGAACAAGCTTACAGCCCAATTGCAATCCGGTTTTTTATGTTACAGGCGCATTACAGGAGTCCACTCGATTTTTCAAACGAAGCATTGCAAGCTGCAGAAAAAGGATTGGAAAAATTATTTACCTCTTTGAATACATTAAATAAGTTAACTGCGTCAAATAAATCCACATCTGACATACCGGGTTTAAGAGATAAATGCTATGAGGCCATGAATGATGACTTCAATAGTCCGATATTAATAGCCCATTTGTTTGAAGGTGTTCGCATTATTAACTCTATTAATGATATAAAAGAGACAATCACTGCAGCTGACCTGTCTTTATTAAAACAATTGATGCAGGAATTTGTATTTGATATTCTTGGTCTTAAGGAAGAAGAATCGGAAAGTAGTAATGAATTGGTTGATGCCTTAATGGAAACAATCATCAATATTCGGCAAAAAGCAAGGGAAAACAAAGATTGGGATACCTCTGATTTGATTCGTGATAATTTATCCAAAATTGATATAAAAATCAGGGACACAAAGGATGGCGCTGTCTGGGATATTGAATAATTTCCTGATTGATGTCTTATTCTACGTAATTTAAAATAAACTTTAAACAAAAATCTTTGTTTTAACGTAGAAGATTGACCATTTAAAACTTTATTATGATGAAATCAAAACTTTACTTAGTATTATTGCTAATTCCGGTTTTTTCAATATCAATTGGACAAACCATTTCCAACAGTGGATTTGAAAATTGGTCTGTTCAGGATTTCTATGAAGAGCCTGATTTCTATGCAACTACAAATTTTGCCAGTTTTACAACAGCTGGTATACCAAATGTAATTAAAACAACTGATGCTATATCAGGCAATTATGCTATTAAATGTGAAACCATCAATACCACTGAAGGACCTATCTCGGGAGCTGCATTTATTGGTTCGATTGGAATGGAAGGTGTTGCCGGAGGGCTACCTTTTACTGAACGTCCTGATTCTTTGAAAGGTTTTGCAAAATATAATGTTGTAGGGCAAGATACAGCCTATGTTGCTGTATTGTTTAAGTTATTTGGTGCTCCTTTGGGAATCTGTTTTATTCAATTTATTGGAACGCAAAATAGTTATGAAGCATTTTCTGCACCGGTTCAATGGTTGATTCCAATTATTTCACCAGATACCATAGCAATCGGGGTCACAAGCTCAACCATATTCGGTGCTCCTGAACCAGGTAGTACAATTACAGTTGACAATCTCACTTTTGTTGGAGATGATGCAGTTTTCCCCAATGGTGATTTCGAAGATTGGACTGATTATTCATCTGAAGAGCCAGAAGATTGGTTTACTTCTAATTTATTAAGTTTTTATACTGGTCAAACACCAGTTACCAAAACAACAGATAGTTATGAAGGGGATTATGCAATACAGTTGGAATCGTCACTTACTTTCTGGGGTGACACCTTGGCTTTTATTACCAATGGTACATTTGGTGATGAAGGGCCTGAAGGAGGTATGCCGGTAGATTCAGTCCCGGATAAATTGAGTGGCTATTATAAATATGAACCTGTAGGGCCAGATACAGCAGTTGCAGCGGTGACCTTGTATTATCATAATCCAAATAGTGGAAATACCTCAATGTTGGAAGAATCATGGATACAACTACTACCAACTAGTACATATACTTATTTTGAAATTCCTGTTGACTATTTCGCATTGCCTGAACCTGACACAGTCAATATCGCTTTTGCATCCAGCAATTTGGATTTTGAAAATGGCTATATCGGCCTGGGAAGCACCTTATATATTGATGCTTTGGAAATGACCTACAAAGAGCACATAACATCTGTAAATACAAAAGACATAAATTCAGAGCACAACTTTTATCCCAATCCGGCTTCAGAAAAAGTGTTTATTGACTTATATAGCCTGATCAACCAGGAGGTTGATGTCAGGATTATGGATTCATATGGTAGAATTGTTTATCAGAGCAATGAAAAGATAGAAGGGAATCAAACCTTTAATTTTGATGTGGCTGATTTTGAGGCCGGAGTGTATTTCTATATGATTGAAAATGGAAGCAAGATATATAAAGGAAAATTTATTGTGAAATAATCGAGAGGAATTAAAGAAAATAGATTCTAAAATATTTCAAGGGCAGGTTTCCTGCCCTTTTGTATTTTTGGACTTGCCAAATTTAAATAGACAAAAGCAAAATGAAAAGTTTTTTTAAGAATCTGGGAAGCATCTTGTTGATTATCGGGGTGATACTATTGTTGTTGATTTTGATTGAGGTCTTTTTTAAAGTCTATTATATTTTTGATAGGAATGAAGATAGTCGTTTAAATGCAGATTGTTACCAGAAAGTTGAATGGGCAAATGAATATTATTCAGAATTCAATAAATGTAATGTTGAGGAATGGGAACCTTATGTTTATTGGAGGCGAAAACCTTTCAGTGGGGAGTTTATAAATGTTGATCCAAACCAAAGGAGAAAAACAGTTTATGAAAAATCAGATTTGGTTAAAACAGAGCCTTTAATAAAAATATTCATGCTTGGCGGATCAACCTTGTGGGGCACAGGAGTGAGGGATGAGTTTACGATCCCATCCCTTGTCGGAAAAAATTTAAGTGAGGCTGGATTCAATGTAGAAGTATTTAATTTCGGTGAATCAGGGTATGTAAACACACAAGAAGTTTTAGAACTTTCCTTACAGTTACAACGTGATAACATTCCCTCCCTGGTTGTTTTTTATGATGGGGTCAATGATATTTTCAGTGCATATCAGCAGGGAAAAGCCGGTATTCCTCAAAATGAATTTAACAGGGAAAAAGAATTTAATTCATTGTATAGCAAGAAAAAATCATTGCGTGTCTTTTTTGAATCCCTTAGTACTTTGTCAACATTTCAATTCATTATCGAAATTTCCAGCCCAAAACAAATCCAAATAAATTATTCAGGCTCAGAAATTGAAAATCTCACTCAGAGTGTTATTGATATTTATAATCAAAACATTAAGCTCGTATTTTCATTAGCTGAAGAATATGGTTTTAATACACTCTTTTACTGGCAACCCTCCATTTTTGATAAAAAACAATTAAGTGATTATGAACAACAAGAGCTGGAGAAAGTAAATTATATTCAGGATTTTTCAGAAAAAGTCAATAGTAAATTGACTCATGAAGAATTACACTATAAGTCGCTAAACTTTTTTGATATCAGTGAGATGTTTTCAAATGAAAGTACCCCTGTTTTTATTGACTTTTGCCACATCAGTGAATATGGTAATTCAATAATAGCCGAACGAATGGCCGATGATATTAAGTCGGTATTTAACCGATCAGACGAATAAAGCAATTATTATTTTAGAAAATCAAATGCAACGCAACGATCCAAAATACAAAACCACACAAAAGCGTATTATCGGTTTGATATTTCTATTCCTGATTGTTTTACTCACTACACTAAATGCTCAAAAGAAGCCTTCTTTTATTGGAATTCGGGGAGGGGCCTCCATCCCTTTTGGAAAATATCATTCAACCTCTTTGGATGAAGGTTGTTTTACTCAGACCGGATTTAATGTTTCGGTTGAAGGAGCTTGGTTTTTTTTACCGAAATTTGGGATCGGTGCATCCACTGGAATTAATTTTCATCCCGTAAATGTTTCTGCTTTAGGTTGGGAAGAGGTGGCCAATGATCCCTTTCTGGAAAATATTTATATCCGGTCTGACCCGTATCAAATAATCACTGCAATGGGAGGATTATATGTTAACATGCCCATTTACCATAAGGTTTCATTTACCGGCAAGTTGTTATGCGGCCTTCTTTATGGAAAAACGCCATATAAATTATACAAGTCAGACTATTATTTTATCGGAAGGATATACCAGGAGATTACTTCTGCACAGGATTGGAAGTTTTCATGGCAGGCTGGAGTTGGGTTGAAGTATAACATTTCCCCTTGTTTTGGATTGGTTTTCGATGCTGATCTTTTTTACGATCAACTGGCCTTTAATTTTAATACATCTTCCGGCTTAAGGACTGACGAAAGGATTATTTCGTTTGTAAATACAACTTTAGGTATTCGATTTAATTTATAGCTTTGGTATTATGAATATTTATTTTGCAGGATCAATAAGAGGAGGTAGGGAGGATGTTAAAATCTACCACGAAATAATTATCCATCTCAGAAAGTTTGGTAATGTATTGACTGAACATGTTGCAGATGACAATCTGGAAAAAGCCGGAGAAAAGAACATGTCTGATATGGATATCCATGATCGTGATATGGCATGGCTCAATCAATCCGATGTTGTGGTAGCTGAGGTCTCAGTTCCAAGTTTAGGAGTTGGTTATGAAATAAGAGCTGCTGTTACAATGGAGAAAAAAGTGCTGTGTCTTTACCGCAAGCAAAAAGGGAAAAGATTGTCGGCCATGATAGCAGGATGTTCTGATATAAAAATGAGTTATTACGAAAGTCTATCAGAAGCAAAAGAAATTATCAATCGATATTTGGAGTTTAATCCACGCTAAGTATAACATCATGCAAACAGCAATAAAATATATGTACAGGCTTGTTTTATCTGTATTGATCATTGCTGTTCTGAGTAATGGAGCTTTTGCGCAAAAAGCAATATTAGGAAAAGAAAAGAAACATTATGAGGGTTTAAATATTTTTCTGGATTCTATTCAGAACCGGGAAGATGGGATGCGTACCACCGGAAGGAGAGGCACTTATGAGTGGTGGTATTTTGATGCGCACCTCGATGATGGCTCTAAAATTGTTATTGTGTTTTTTACCAAACCAACCCATAAAATTAAAGGGCGACTAAATCCTCTTTGTACCATTGACATTGACTGGCCTGATGGCAGCAATATCCACAGAGAATACACTGCCTCGGTAAAAGAATCCCAATTCTCGAAAGAGCAGTGTGATGTGGTGATTGGAAACAATTTTTTCAGAGGAAATCTTAAATATTACGAAATTCATTTTGAAGATGATAGTTTATCGGTGGATATAATCCTTGAACGCAAAACAGAATCATGGCGACCCCATACCGGACACTGGTATTTTGGAAAAAGACAAAAAAAATATTTCGCCTGGTTTCCTTCTGTCCCTTTGGGAGAAGTATCAGCCGACATTCGATATCAAGGCAGCACGAAAAAGCTACAAGGCTCTGGATATCATGACCATAACTGGTATAATAAGAATATCCTTGCGATGTTCAACCACTGGTATTGGGCAAGGGCAGAGTTAGGTGATTATTCGATTATCCTGTCGCGGATGACTGCTACAAAGAAGTATGACCATATTGAGTTTCCTATTGTGATGATTGCAAAAAACAGGGAGATAATAGCTGATGATGATGAAAAATTAGAACTTGTTAAAAAGGAAATAAAATTAAATGAAGAAACAGGAAAACCCGTGGCTGATATTTTGATCTTCACCTATGAAGAAAATAACAGAAAATACATAGTGACATTTAATAGAGAACAGAATATTTTTATCAAAAAAATGATTGAATCTACCAGGGGGATTCCAAAATTAATTGCCAAAATAACCGGTTTTGATGGATCATATATCCGCTTTACGGGAGGTGTTTCCCTGGAAGTTTATGAGAATAACATCCTGACAGATCATATAGAAGACAATGCGATATGGGAACTGATGTATTTTGGTAAAAACTTAGAATGAGCGAAAATTAATTTATCACCATTAAAATAGCAGTAGAACAAAATTAATTATCCACAAGGTAATATTCCATCGTTGTTACCACCCTGATAATCTTTCTGTCGGGGGAATTGGCATCCCTGTCGCTGATACTAAAAAATCCCTGGGTTGCTTTCCTGATTTTCCCGATTTTACTGCCGGAATCTTCAGCAAATGTTTCTGCTGCCTCACGTGCATTAATGGTGGCTTCACGGATCATTTCAGGTTTGATACTATTAAGACTTGTAAAAAGAAATTCAGTCCGGTTCTCCCAACTTTCGGATAATGCAATTCCTTTAAAAACAAGCTCACCCGATTTTTCCATGGTTTGTTTAACCATTTCCACATTGGAAGATCTTAAGGTGACTGTTTTTTGAATTCTGTACCTTGGCCCCTGGGGCTGCTGATTTCCATAATAACCCTCTGCATAGGTATCGGTTATTTTAGGAGAAGAATGATTTATATCCTCTTCATTAAATCCTTTTTCAATAAGGAATTTTGCAATTATGCCACGTTTCTCATCAATGGATTTTTGCAGGGCCAGAAGATCATTCCCCGCATCTTTATAAGTTATTGGCCAGATGGCCAGATCTGCAT
>JAIOTR010000235.1 GCA_021106665.1 Bacteroidales bacterium | reverse complement strand
TGCCCAGTGGAAACCCTCATACTCAGGTTTTTCATAAAGCGTAACTGCCTTTTCTTCATTGATCTTGTGTAATTCATTTCCAGCATCCGGTTGCTGTTTCCAATTATCCAATGTGGTTTCCCTGACAATCGGCCTTCCCTCCATAGTGTGATAAGTTTGCGAAGATGCCAATGGATAAGTCTTACCTGTTTTCTCTATGGTGATGGAAGAGGCATTGAATTGTTTGGTATCATTTTTCAATTGAGCATATGGATAAGCATTTTTTCCATGCATCAACTCTACCATATCCCAAAGCAATAGAAGCAGTTCCGATAGGCTGTCCGGGTTGGATCAGCACCGGTAATTCAATCTCGCCGTTTATACTAACAACATCTTCTTGCTCAAATCCATTTTCCTTTGCCCATGTGGGTGAAACTGCAAGGTAATTATCCCATACTGCTTTGGAAATAGGATCAGGCATTTCCTGCAGCCAGGGATTATTGGCTTGTTTTCCTGTTCCGATACCGATCTTTTCGTAAAGAACCAGTTCCAACCCATCATTTTTATCTGTAACAAGTTTATTGGCATTTGTACCTAAAAACTCAAAATCATATATCGGGTATGCAACCGTTTCAACTTCTCTCTCAAATACTCCATTTTGTAATGTGTAATTCCAAAAGTCTGTAAATGTTAAATACTCATTTTGCTCACCAAATAAATTGTCTTCCCAGTATTTTTTGATGTAAGTGTGATAATCCATTTCAATACCTGCCCATTTCAGGAGGCTTTCCTGGGCTTGCCTGGTATTAAAAATATTTCTGATGGTTGGTTGCGACAAGCTGTACATTCCGGTATAAGGTTCAGCATCATTCCACGATTCAAGATAATGATGATCGGGGCAGGCATAGTTAACAAACTTTGTGGTTTCATCATTAACCTCACCTAAAGAAACTTTTAAATTCACATTATCCAATGCATTTTTAAATTTCTCAGCATCGAAATAATCGTAAACCGGATTAGCATTATAAACTAACAAAGCATCTACAGAACCGCTATTCATTTCTTCTACCAATTCCTCAAATTTGCTGTCACATCCTTTTTTGGTCATCAATGTCCTTTCAAAATTGAAAGTACCACCCAGGTTGGCAAGCAAGAAATTAATGGCATTGACCAGGGCTTGTATATAAACATCATTGGTACCTGAAACAACAAGCCCTTTTCCCTGATGAAACATCAGATCATCTGCAACTTTGCTAATATCAACAGGAGATGGATCAGTACTGAATGTCGGCATTTCCGACAATGTAGCAATCCTGTTATATAAATTCAAAAGTACCGTCAGCTCATCCGAAGGTTTAATAACGCGGCGTTCATCAGCATTGCTACCCGTCAGTGACATATAAGACTCGAACTGGTAATGTTTTGAAAGGGTTTTCTTTTCTTCGTTGAGTTCACGTGTTTTTGCATATTGTTTAGAAAATTCGACGGGTGATAACCATGTACCGAGAAAATCACAATTAAATCCAACGATAACCTCCGCTTCATCAAACCTGTATGAAGGTATGGCAAGACGGTCAAAGGTTTCTTTATTGGCAATTTTCATAGCTGAATATGAAACCGCATCATAATATACTACTTCAGCAGTAGAATATTTTTCCTTGAAATCTTCAAATATTTTAAGTGTGGATGGACTGATAACCGAACCGGAAAGGATCACAATTTTACCTTCTTTTTGTGCAACCTCTTCCAGTTTGGCAACTATTTCCGAATCTATCGTTTCCCAGCTTGTCTTGTTACCATCTTTCAGCGGATGCTGGAGCCTGGCTGAATCGTACAAACTCAGAACCGACGCCTGAACCCTTGCACTGGTACCTCCACATGTGATATGAGAAAGTTTATTCCCTTCAATTTTTATTGGGCGGCCATCCCTTACTTTAACTACGACAGGACAATAGTCATGTCCATCGAAAAATGTTGAAGCATAATGATTGGCCATTCCGGGTATTACCTCTTCAGGCTGACTGAGATAAGGAATAGCTTTACGTACAGGCTGTTCACAACTGCTGGCCAGGGCTACCGTTCCAACAGAAAATCCGAGGAATTTCAAAAAATCTCTCCTGGTGGATTTTACTTTATTGGACATTTCTTCGGTAGATAGTCCTGCAATTGAAAACTCAGGTTCTTGTTCTTTTACCAATTCTGAACCTTCCTGTATATCTTTAAGTTCTTCTAAACTTTTCCAGTATTTTTTCATGTACTAATTTTTATATTTTGTACTTAAAGATTATCTTATTAATAATGACAAATCTGGCAATTGTTCCCGCCGATATCATCAACGGTTACCCTTGATCTGTTGCCCGATTTTATTTCTTCATGGAATCTGATATATTCCTCGTAAAATCCATTCCCCTCAAACTGAACTTCTGTGCGCCTGTGGCAATGAATGCACCATCCCATTCCCAAACTTTCTGCCTGAACAACCCGATCCATCTCCTCCACTGCACCATGACATTCCTCACATTCCCTTTTACCCGCATTCACATGTTGTGCATGGCTGAACCAAACATGGTCGGGCAGGTTGTGCACCCTCACCCATTTGATGGGTTTACCCGTATTCCATGATTCAATGACTTTCGCAATTTCTTCCTCGCCGGTCTGCTTTCCTTTTTTCACAACATTGTGGCAATTCATACAAACATTTATTCCTGGAATACCGGCGCTCTTGCTGTCATTCGCCGTAGTGTGGCAATACAAACAGTCAATCTTATTTTGCCCGGCATGAACCTTATGCGAAAACCAAACAGGCTGATCAGGTGAATACCCTTCCTGACGTCCCAGGGCTTTGGCTTCAACATAAACAAGCTCCCCAACTACAAAAATAGAAACCAATATGATGATGATATGAATAAATTTGGCTTTGATAATTTTAGTAAATAATAAATCAATAATTGCGATGAAGAATAATATAATGAAAACAATGAATGTAGGCCTTGTGTTACCCGGACCATAAGTCTCTTGATGCATTTGTAAAGTTTGGTCAACTTCGGCATGTTCTTCTTCAGCGGTGGCCGATTCAGGTTGAGCAGCTGCTACAGCAGCTTCATCGTAATTTTGGATGTAGGTTAAAAGTCCTTTGATCTGCTCATCGGTAAAATTATTATCGGGCATGGGGATTTTGTTGTGTTCCTCAAAAAGCTGAACGGCAACAGGATCGCCATTATTGACCATGGTTTGGGATGATTTAATAAAACTCAACAACCAGGTTTCTTCACGCCGTTCGGTTACACCTTTAAGGTCAGGACCTATCAGTTTTCCTTTGCCAATGGTATGACAGGCACCACAGACAGCCCATTCGGGCGGCGCTTCATTTTGTGCTTGTAGGGAAACTGAAAGAAAAATTGAAAAAATAAACAGAGCAAAGAATATAATGATCTTATTTCTCATGTGATGAAGTTGTTTTCAATTAATTAACAGAAAGTTATGATTCAGGAATAGTACCCTCTCATTTTTTTAAAGAAACAAAAATACAAAGGAATTTGTTAATTTGGTAGAAGAATACCGGAATATACTTTATTTAGAATAAATTTAAATCAGTGAGGCAATGATTTTAAAAGTCTTAGACGCATTAAAATCATTTAGTTGAACTCCTGCCCGACTGTGTCAATCCAATGTCAATAAGTTAAGAAAAAATCAGCTAACAACTTGGTAGTTAGCTGGATAATTTGTATATTTGAACAAGTTTAATTTAAAATATACAATCATGACAAAAGTAGGAAAATTATTCAAATCTCAGCTTTATTGAACAATTTAAGAGTAAACCACAGGATTTTACCAGGAAAAGAAGCTTTAGCTTCAAGTCCCTATCCCTTTTCATTATTTCCTCATTACAAAGTTCAATTCAAAGAGAATTGGACGGCGAGGCATGCGTCCACCTTGAAGATTGATCACCATATTACCAATAAATATCATCTTTCGCCGTATGAAGTGTTGGGAAATCACAAAAAGTCTTTATCATACAATTTCCGGTAGGTACTTTTGCAGAAACTGATTGGGATTGCATACTGTTACATTTTTCTTTATCAGATAGGGTTCGGGGCAATTGGGAACAACAATGAAGTTATTCATGGAGTGCAAATCCTGGATTGCCGTTGTGAAACTTTTGGTTGTTTTTGGTGCGTCGCTGAATTTTATTTCAATACAAGTCAAAATCTCCATACCTCTTGTTAGTATAAGATCACTTTCAGCTCCTTCAGCTGTTCTGTAAAATGAAATAAAAGTTCCTGGGTTAATTGAATTTATGATTTGCTCCACAACAAACCCCTCCCACGAGTAGCCCAAAATCGGATGCCCCAAAAGACTGTTATAATCATGTATATTATGAAGATGATGTAGTATTCCACTGTCGCGCAAATAAACTTTTGGAGATTTGACAAGTCGCTTTTTGATATTGGAATGCCAAGGCTGTAACAACCTGACAATAAAAGCACTTTCCAAAAAATTTATATACTTTGATACAGTTGGACTGCTAACCCCAAGAGATTTAGACAAATTCGCCTGGTTTAACAACATTCCGTGATTATGTGCCAGCATATTTAACAACCGGTTTAATAACAAAGGATCGGCCTTTAATCCAAGTAATGGCAGGTCGCGTTCAATGTATGTCCGAATAAAGGATTGATACCATTCTTGTAACAGGCTCTGATTAGTGATTAAAAAAGGTTCCGGAAATCCACCCTTTAACCAAAGATCATTCGTACCTTGAATAGCTTCAGTTTCACTGATCAAGAGACTTGTTAATTCAGTATAAACAATTCGACCAGCCAATGTTTCAGAACTTTGTTTTAATAACTCCGGACTTGCAGATCCTAAAATAATAAATCGGCCCGGAACACGGTGTTGATCAATAACAGCCCGGATAACCGGAAACAAATCCGGTACTCGCTGTATTTCATCTATTACCAGGCATTTATTACTGTTATTCTCAAAAAAGGTCTGAGGATTTGAAAGCTTATTTAAATCCACAGGAAGTTCTAAATCAAGATAAACCACATCCTTATCTATATAAGATACCAGGCTTTTGGCCAAGGTAGTTTTACCAATCTGTCTTGGCCCCAAAATGGCTACTGCAGGAAAATGTTCCAGCAAATTCAATATTCTGGATTGCAAATTTCGTTTGATCATAATTTATATTTACCCTGCAAATATAAATATATATTTTAGATATACGGGGATA
>JAIOTR010000199.1 GCA_021106665.1 Bacteroidales bacterium | reverse complement strand
TGGGTGAATCAACTAAAATATACTTAACTAAAAATTAAAAAGAATCAATTACGGATTTGTAAAGGTATGCTATAGGCAATAAATAAAATTAACTGCTTGTAAGATGATGAAATATTTTAAATGGTTGCGTTGGTTACTCTTTTAATTCATCCGATGACTTGGAGTCATCGGATGAATATCATGAATTGTTAATAATTCTGTTTTGGTAGTAATCATTTAGGGAATATATTTGCACCTCTTTTTTAAATCGAAGTAAATTAATACCTAAATGAGTAAGGTAATTGGGTAAAGGTGAAGAAGCCGGTATGGCTATGAGTTATTATATAGGGCCAATAAACCCTAAACTTAACTAGTTTACTATATCTGCCGGTCAGGCGGGCTGGCATCCTAACCCTAACCCTTAAACTTTTAACATTATGACAAATAACTATATAAAACCTGATTATTTATTTGAAGTTAGCTGGGAAGTATGTAACATGGTAGGAGGGATTTACACGGTTCTTTCTTCCAAATACAAGTCAATGGCTAATGATCTGGAAGACCGCTACATATTTATCGGCCCGGATGTATGGAAGGAAACAATTGATAACCCCGACTTTATTGAGGATAGATCTCTATACAGGTCGTGGCAGGTAAGCGCTGAAAAGGAGGGATTAAGGATACGTACAGGTCGTTGGAATATTCCCGGAAAACCGGTTGCAGTGCTTGTTGATTTCACACCTTTTTTTGCTGAAAAGGATAAAATATTTTCCAAGTTCTGGGAAACCTACAAACTGGATTCCTTATCCGGAGGGTGGGATTATGTAGAACCTGCCCTCTTCGGTTATGCTGCCGGCAAAGTGATTGAAAGTTTTTACGATTTTTATTTGTCGGCCAACGATAAGATCATCGGCCATTTCCATGAGTGGATGACAGGAGCGGGCATCTTGTATTTAAAAGATAATACTCCTCAGATCGGGACTGTTTTTACTTCACATGCCACCAGTCTTGGTAGGTCCATCGCAGGAAACAATATGCGGCTTTACAGCGACCTGGAACGTTTTAATCCGGGTGAAGTGGCAAAACAATTGGGAGTCATTTCCAAATATTCTTTGGAATACAACGCCTCAAAAGAAGCCGATTGTTTTACTACCGTTAGTGATATCACCGCAAACGAATGTAAATATTTACTGCAAAGGGAAGTGGATGTAGTAACTCCAAATGGATTCTCAGATTCTTTTCTCCCAGAGCAGAACGATATTGAATCGGCCAGGAAAAAAGCAAGGGAAAAGGTAATAAGCGTTACGGAAGCATTATTGAATCAGCAAATTGATAAAGATGCCCTATTGGTGCTCACTAGCGGCAGGTACGAATTCAGGAATAAGGGATTGGATATTTACATTGATGCGCTGGGTAAATTAAATGCAGATAAGAAGGTCAAAAAGCAGATCATCGCATTAATTACTGTCCCTTCGAGCCATGCCGGACCACGCAAGGATATTTTGGAATTATTAGGAAAAGCTGATTTTAATAATCCCGGATCAAAACAATATTTAACCCATATTTTGTACGACCGTATCAACGATCCGGTTTTAAACCGGATTAAGGAAAACAATCTTAATAATAGCGCATCGGATAAGGTAAAAGTTGTATTTGTTCCTGTTTATCTGAACGGAACAGATGGAATTTTTAACCTTGATTATTACCAGTTGCTCAATGGATTTGATGTAACGGTATTTCCTTCGTATTACGAACCCTGGGGATATACACCGCTCGAAAGTATTGCTTTTGGTATCCCATCTTTAACCACATCTCTTGCAGGTTTTGGGTTGTGGGTTAAATCTAACTATGAAGTAAAACATCACGCAGTAAAAACCATTGAGAGAAATGAAGATAACTATGATCATGTTGTTGAAGACGTAGCCAATGAGCTGTTTTATTTCTCCGGTATAAATAGCGAAGAATTTGAAACATCAAGAAATGAAGCAATAGAGATAGCCAAAAAACTTCACTGGGATTATTTATCTGAAAAATACCGGGAAGCATACACGATTACCAATGATAAGGTAGAAAGCCGGGCTGATTTGTTCAAGAGTAAGCAATCGGTTGAATATAAGGTGTTGGGCAATGGCAAGCTTGATAAACCGGATTGGAAAAAAATATATGTGCAGGCGAAAATTCCTGCTGAACTTGAACCACTGCGCGAATTATCCATGAACCTTTGGTGGTCGTGGAACTATCAAGCCACTGATTTATTCAATTCAATTGACGAAGATCTTTGGATAACGTCCGGTCGTAATCCTGTAGCTCTATTGAACAGGCTTTCATATGAGAAACTTCAGGAATTGAGGAAAGATAAAGAATTCATGGATAGAATGAAGCAGGTATTTGCCTCATTCAATCAATATATGTCAGAAGCTGACAGCAAACCAAAAGATATGGTTGCCTATTTCAGCATGGAGTATGGCTTACATGAATCTGTGAAAATATACTCGGGCGGATTAGGCATATTAGCAGGAGACTATCTAAAGGAGGCCAGTGATTCAAATAAAAATTTGCTCGGTATTGGTTTAATGTACCGGT
>JAIOTR010000299.1 GCA_021106665.1 Bacteroidales bacterium | reverse complement strand
TTATGAATTAACCAAGTTAGAATAAATCTCATAATTATCCTGATCAAAACAAACGAAAATCACTTTTTGAATGAATGAGTTTTCTTGAAGAAATGATTTCACTTCATTGATGGCAATATTTGCAGCTTCATTTTTCGGAAACCTGTAAACTCCAGTACTAATATTGGGAAATGCAACTGTTTTGCAATTGTTTTCAACAGCCAGCTTTAAACAATTTTTATAACAGTTGGATAGAAGTTGTTTTTCATTATTTCTCCCGCCCCGCCATACCGGCCCAACAGTATGAATAACAAATTTTGAAGGTAGGTTATATCCCTTTGTAATTTTTGCATTACCTGTTTCGCATCCGTTTAATGTTCTGCATTCTGCGACCAATTGAGGGCCTGCTGCCCTGTGAATGGCTCCATCAACACCGCCACCTCCCAATAAACTTTTATTGGCTGCATTTACTATTGCATCTACCTTAAGTTGGGTAATATCATCATCAGAAAGTTGTATACTTGGACCCATTAATGAATTACTGTTTTCTAACAAAAAGCTGTGAAGTTTGATATCCGGTTACAATAATTGAATCACCTTTTTCAATAAACCCTGCTTCGGCAGTTGCATCAAAAATCTCATCTCCGATCTTCACCTTACCGGCCGGTCGCAAAACAGTGAATGCAATGCCTGTTTTTTCAATCATACTATTGTAATCATTATCAGAAGAAGTAAAACCTTTATCTGACTCCTGTATTGAATCCAGCGCCAAATGCCCGAATATTGTTGTGGTAAATACTTTTCTGCTTAAATAGAAAGAAGATAATATGGCCAAAAACATAGCAATAATTACTATAAAGAATGACTTGATTAATCCGGTAAGTTCAATACCTGTAAAATTAAAGCCAAAGTTAAACGTCATGCTAAGTGTTAACCCGGCAACAATAAATATTATTCCCAGGATTCCCGGGACACCAAACCCCGGCACAACAAATATCTCCACTGCAATTAAGATCACACCAACAATAAACAGAATTATTTCCCAATGTTCTGCCAGGCCTTCAATATAGAGAGGTGCGAAATATAATATTGCGGCAATAACCGAAGCGGCAATAGGAAATCCGATACCGGGAGTTTGAAGTTCAAAATAAATTCCGCCAATAATGATCATGATCAATATGCCGCTGACAAAGGGATTAATAAGGAGCCGGATAATTTTATCAGTAGCAGTAAGTTTTTGTTCAATTATTTCATAGTCATCAATATTTGCAAGTTGAAGTACCTCAGTAACCGATTCTGCAATACCTTCGCAAAAATTGTTTTCCAGGGCTTCATTCGCTGTAAATGTCAGCACATGGCCTGTATCTATAACTCCCTCGATATAAATCCTGGGATCAACCATAGCCTGTGCAATTTCAGGATCCCTTCCTTTTGCTTCTGCCGTTGAACGCATCATTGATCGCATATAGGATTGATATTTATCCGGCAATGCTTCCCCTGTCTGATTCACGACAGTGGCAGCGCCAATATTGCCCCCTTTTCGCATATAAATGCTATCACAAGCAATTGATATAAGTGCACCTGCCGATGCAGCATTATTATCGATAAAAACATAAACCGGAATATCGGAATTGAGGATAATAGTCCTGATCGAATCGGCAGCATCCAACATACCGCCGTACGTGTTCATATGGATCAACATCAATCCTGCGTTTAATTCATTTGCCTCATCAAAAGCTTTTTTTGTTTTGTGCCATACAGGAGGTGCAATTTCTTCTTTTATATCGAATTTGTAAATCGTTAATTTATCGCTTTCAATGCTGTCCTGAGCCAAGACCTGCATCATCATGATTGATGCAATTATCATCCAGAACATCCGTATATTATTAACATTTGTCATTTTAATTGCTGATTTAATTTATCCTTAATTTCTGTCTATGAAGTCAAATAATTTTATAGAATTCTAAACTCTTACAAACCGTCTCAAATTATTCAGTTAACTATGCCTATCCCTGTATAGTTTACGCCATGCACGTTGTTTCCAATATTTTCTTTCCATGTATTTTCCCCAGCTAATATTTGTCCATAGTCTTTCATGAAGATAATAAAATATAATTTTTATAATCACATCGAAAAAAAGAACCCAGGAAGATGTTTCCAGTGTTTCGTTAAGTGTTTTATCAGTGTATCGCCTGAATATTATAAATGTGATCACAAATGTAGTTAGTGATGCCACGATTCTCCAGCTAATTGCTTTTGCCAGGCTCCTGCCGGGTGTATCCTTCAATTCTGTTTGTAAATTATTCGTCGAATTATTATTTTTCTTATTATCCACCATAAATTTTTAAAATTAATATTAGCAGAAAATATGGGGCTAATTTAAAGTTTATTTAGAAATATTTTTTAACAATTTTCAAAAACTGGTCAAATATATATGGATTTGATCCAATAATTTCTTTTCCAAATACATAATTGTTGGAACCTGAGAAATCACCTGTCACTCCACCGGCTTGTTCAATAATCAATGCTCCTGCAGCTACATCCCATGGATTTAAGCCATACTCATAAAACCCATCAAACCGGCCACAAGCAACGTATGCCAAATCAACTGCAGCTGATCCAAGACGTCTGATTCCATGAGTAGTTTTCATAAAATCTTTAAACAAGTCGATATACTGATCTAATTTATCAAAATGCCTGTAAGGAAAACCGGTTGCTAATAAACTATCACTTAATTTTTCAACACCAGATGTTTGAATTTTATGGCCATTTACAAATGCGCCCCCATTTTTCCATGCATAAAAACATTCCTGAAGGTTAATTTCATAAACTACCCCTGAAAGGATTTCATTCCCTTTTAACAAGGCAATACTGATTGAATATATCGGTAAACCGTGAATATAATTTGTTGTTCCGTCAAGTGGGTCAATAATCCAATTGTATTCACTTTGTTTTTCCAGATTTGAATTTTCTTCAACAATAAATCCTGCTTCTGGTAATATTTTTTTTAATTCTGATACAAGCCTGTCTTCAGAAGTTTTATCCACATATGTGACAAAATCATTCACTCCTTTGCTCTCAATATCAGTCAGTTTTATGTTTTTGATTTCACTTCTGAGAAAACTTCCCATAGCCCGGCTGATGTTTGCAACTTGTTTAGTAAGCAGTTCAAGATTCATATCACATCCCAATTTAATTTCAAATATACTATAATTCAATGAGAATTATTAAACCTAATGTAATAAAACGTAGTATAAATATAATATTTTAAGAATTCCGGTAATAATAAATATTTACCGGAAGGGATTTTGTATTTATATTTGTTCAGGTTACATCCATAAAAAAATAGAACATTTGCTAACTAACTTGAGATGAAAGACCAGGAAAAGTCAAAAACTCAGTTATTATCCGAGATTAATGATCTGAAAGAGCGCATCAATATTCTTGAACATCAGCATCAGGAAAAGATAATATTGGCCGGATCGAACGAAAATGGATTTGCTTTTTTGTTTGAAAAAATGAAAAGTAATGTTGTCATTTTAGAATCCGATGATAATGCATCGGATTCTAAGATTAAAGCGTTTTTTGGATCGAACGGAAACAATAAAGCTACCGAAAGAAAAATATATATTGGAAAACAGGTTACAAGTGTTTTTCCTGGATTGGTGAATTCAGGATTAATTGAAATCTTAAAAATAGTTCTACACTCCGGAGAGCCAGAGCATCATATCTTTAAAGATGAATCAGATATAAATCAACCCAAATGGAAAGATTACTTTTTTGTTAAAACATCCGACCAGGAGATCATTACATATTACACGGATGTTACAGAAATAAGAAACCTGATTAAAGCGTT
>JAIOTR010000355.1 GCA_021106665.1 Bacteroidales bacterium | reverse complement strand
ATCATTTGGTACAACATCATAGTAGTTTAAGTAACATTCAAAATAAACTGTTTCTATGTATTGGCTGGCAAGTAAATCGTTAATCAAGTTTACATATCCAGTAGAATTTACATCAATTTTATATACAAACTTTTCCGATCCTGATATAAAGACCCGGGTTAAATGGTTACCATTTTCAATAATACTGATTTCAGAACCGTCAGTGCCTTCTTCATATTCTAAAGTAATATACCTTATATCAAGTTTTAAAGTGTCTGATGTGGTAACCCTGTATAATTTACCATCAGATTCCCAAATAGTTTCTCCATTTAGCTGAAACGGATTTTGTCCTGTAGTAATTCAAAAACTTATTACAATAGTGACAAATAAAGTAATAAATGTTTTTGTTTTCATAATTATAACTTTTAAGATTAAACAAATTTCTCAACATTTCCATGGCAGGATTTATGAAATCCACATTAATGTGGTAAGGAGGTTCAGTTGGCAACCACTAATCGGTAGTCTTTGGTCTCCAGTCTTCCAACTTTAAACTACGAACTACGAATTGCGAACTACAATTAAACTCGTTGATGTTTTGGTTACTTGAATTTATTTAACTTTGCAGGTATACCTCCTTTCTTGTTAAATCTTATTTCAGGTCACAATGAATTAATATGTTGCATGAGGGGAGGTCTCTTTTTGCCTACTGCCGACTTCTTCCGTACTCCAACTTTCAACTTCAGTCTTCTAACTACCGTTATTCGACTTACACCAGCATGCTATTCTCACCCTTCATAACATTTTTTGTTTGGGTTCGAACTATTCTTTTTTGCTTATCCGGTTTGTTCAACTCACATAATATGAAATCAAAAGTAAGAAAATAAAAGTCAATTGTCAAATGAAATTTTATAATTCGGAAAAAATCGTTTATTTTTTTTGATTTTAAAGTATTGATATGGCTTGCTTTAGAGGTTATTTAGAAAGGAAATAAAAATAATGTTAGGTGATTCTTTATGAAGATTTACAGTCCGTTGAATTAAAGAATTTTTTCAATTGATCCCCACAACCTATCTGCTGATTTTTGCCAGGAAAAATCTTTTGCTCTCTTAGTCCCTTTTTCTATCATTAATTTCCTTAAATCCTCATCAGAATAAATTTTCGTCATAGCATCGGTAATGGATGTAACTGAAAACGGATCAACCAGCAGGGCGGCATCACCTGCCACTTCAGGCATGGAGGTAACGTTTGATGTAATTACGGGAGTACTGGCATAAAAAGCTTCAACTATTGGAATCCCAAATCCTTCAAAATATGAAACATATGTCAGTGCCAAAGCAGATGCAACCACACGTTGCAGTTCATTGAATTCAAGCCGGCCAGAGAAAAGAACTTCTTGCTTATATTTCATATTCTCATAAGCAGCTTTAATTTCATTGGTCCACCACATTTTTTCTCCAACGATCATCAGCTTAACTTCAGAGACATTTTTATCCTTGAATTCATCAAAAGCTTTGAAAAGGTTGACAAGGTTTTTTCTCGGGTGCAACGCGCTTACAAAAATAAAATAGGGATTGCCCTGCATATATTTTTCCCGGACTCTAACTTTTTCATCTTCAGAAAGAGGCTTAAATCCCTCATTGGCTCCATTGTAAACAACATCAATCTTCTCAGGATTTACTTTGTATTGTTTAACGATATCTTGCCTGGAAAATTCAGAAACCGTTGCTATCCGTTCAGCTTTATGAGCATACTTTGGGAAATAATACCGATAATGCTTGCGGACCAAAAATGGAACATCTTCCGGGTAATGCTCAAAGTTCAAGTCGTGCATAACTACCAGCGACCTGGCCTTTGTTGCAAGAGATAAATAACCATCAGGTGAAACAAACACATCTGCATTTATTTTTTTGATTGCACGGGGTATTGAATGTTCGAACCACAAATAAAACAAAGCCGGGTGCCTGGCCTGCGGAGGAATTACAATGGGGGTAATATTATCAGAAAAAATAAAGGAATCATCAAACTTACGGTCGAACAAAAAATAGAATTCATGTTCAGGATGCTGTTGTGTTATACGTTTGAAGGTCTCATAGGTAAACCATCCGATACCTTCGAGTTTATCTTTTAATAACAAACGAGTATTTACAGCAATTTTCATTTTTGCGAATTTAGAATATTTTTGTGAACCTTTGTGTTTTAGTGCCTTTGTGGCTATTTATAGATTTTATTTCTTGCCACGAAGACACAAAGTCACGAAGAATCCACAAAGGAAAAATACCATAATAAAATATTGCTGTGATTTTAAACAGTCTCAAAGCTTTTAAATATTTTTCTCTAAATTCAAAATTTCAATTCATTCAATTCATTCAATCTTCTGAATTCTTAATTCTGTATTCCAAAATCAATAATTCCTCTAACTTTGCAGCAAATATCAGAATTTTTAATGAAGTCCTTGATAAAAAAATTGTTACAGGTATTGCTGGGATTTGATAATTACCTTTTTATTTTTTCACTCTTTACAATTTACACGTTGCGATGGAATAAAAATGAAGGCGACTTTTTACACTTTTTAAAACTTGTTCCTAAAAATACTGCAGTTCTTGATATCGGCGCTAATATCGGTATCATGACAGTGCATCTGGCCAAAAGATTCAGGGCATCCACCATATATTCCTTTGAGCCCATTCCAAATAATCTCAAAGCATTGCAACGGATCATCCGGTTTTTTCATCTCAAGAATGTAAAAGTGTTTGATATAGCCCTTAGCCATGAATCCGGAACAATTGAGATGGTAATGCCGGTGGTAAAATCAGTTAAGATGCAGGGACTGAGCCATGTGGTTCATGAAACTATTGATGAACTAAATGAAGGTGAAAAATTTAAAGTAAAAGTTCAAAGATTGGATGAAATAGAAGAATTTCAAAAACCGGGCTTTGAAATTGGGGCAATAAAAATGGATGTTGAAAATTTTGAGTACTTTGTTCTCGAAGGCGGGAAGGAACTTCTTAAAAAGCACAAACCAATAATTTATACAGAGCTTTGGGAGAATCAAAACAGGGAAAATTGCTTTCAATTAATTCATGAATTGAGATACGATATAAAAGTGTTAAACAATAAAGAGCTTACAGATTATGATCCTTCTGAGCATAAAACTCAGAATTTCTTTTTTATCCCGAAAGTAAAAGCTTAAAAACGAACATGCAGAAAAAATTCCT
>JAIOTR010000221.1 GCA_021106665.1 Bacteroidales bacterium | reverse complement strand
CGAAATCGACACTGTACATAGCAATCTTCGCTGAATGTAAACCCCCAAGTGTATTTTTAACTTCCTCGTTAATCGCACGATAATAACCAATCGTACTTTCCCAACTCATACCACCCAAAAGACCAATTGTTTTCATTTAACCTCCCATTGTACTTTTACAATATAACGAAGAAGTCAGGTGGACAGCCATGACTACTACTGATTTCAATAAAAACGGAAAATTTTCAATTTATGACTATATACCAAAATGTCCATGCCCTGGCTGTCCTCTGGATTGCCTTGTTCTGCCTGTGCCGTTAATCACAAATGTAGGATTACACTCTTTTCAACCAAGATTTAAATCCAACAATTAGAAAAGTGATGATAAAGGCCCAATAGCCTAATAGAAAGCTTGTATTATTTTTTAATTCATTCAGAAATTCCAGAAGGCCAGGGGTAAGCAGTAACGTAATCAAAACGTTAACGCTACCTAAAGCCAGCGCTGCAAGAACATCACTTGGGTAATGAACGCCTAAGTAAAGCCGCAAATACACCATTGTAGGAATCATCCACCCAAACAGAATCAATGATATGTAACCGAATTGAGAATAAATAAGGCTAACACACAAGGTCGTCCATAAGACATGACCTGATGGAAAACTTTCTAACTCTTTTGAACCGTGACCCGGATCGCGATTTTTAATTTCAATCTGTAGATGCTGCTGCAATTCAACGTTGGCATATGGACGCTTCCGTTTCACTTTGGTCTTACAAAGAACAAATGATATGTTGCTGATCATTAATCCAAACATAAGCAGGATAGAAAGCTGGTAAAAAGATTCAATATTTTTCAATTGTCCTATAAGTGCTGCGACGAATACTACGATCATCCAAAATGGGCCATCGCCCATAAAAATCAGTGCTGTTATAGAAATTGATTGCTTAAAGGGCTTTTGATAAGCCCACTTTAGAAGTTGTCTATCAATTCTTATTAAATAGTCCATAAGTAACCTTAGGGCAGAACACCATGCCAACCCGAGTTTTTGCGCAGCAAAAAGTTCGGGTTAGGCAATTCGTTCTGTAATTTTATATCCTTTCACCTTTCTTTAAACGAAAAGATTTAATTATTAACCATACTGCAAAAACTAACTCACTAAGTGCCATTGGCACAATCAAAACAGACTCAATTGCCGGTGCTACGACACCAAATTGTGGGAAAAATGATTTTGAGCTTTCAATGAAAATATAACTTATTCCACCAAAGGATATTAGAACAGCAATAAACTTAGGCGTGAATTTAGATTTAAAACAGGTGACAGAAAGAATCAAAAGATGAGTTCCAAAAATTACAAGACCATAAGACCAGATTCTTTCAAACAACTCAAAATAGAATAAGCTGTTAATTATTTCATCGCTATTCATCAATGGTATTACAAGTTGTACGACAGCAAAGCAGAGAAACAGTGTGTAAATTATTCTTAAAATAGATGTCAATGCAGCTAATTTTTGTTGTGCTTCTCGATAAATTGTGTAGATACCTATCGAAATAATTATGTCTAATATTATTATAAGCACCCAAGATAGAATTCCATACTTATATGTCGCAATGTTCTCTTGGAGTAATTTGCTAGTTAATTCCGCATCCATTGGTACATAAATCATTTCATGAACAAAACCATAAACAAACCCAGCAATAAGAGCCATAAAGATTATTGAAAAACCTGTCATTACTCCATATTTTTTTATACCAATCTTTAAAGATAACGTTGAATTATTCATATAAGTTCATATTTTTATTCTTGTTGATATTTTCTCACATAATGATTTAAATCATCGGTGAAATCCGGTGCATGTTGATTGTTGATTTCTCTTTCAATTGTGGATAATATTAGACCATTTCCTTGTTTATAATTCACTATTCAAGTAGTGACACCGGTTCTCTGGTTTTCAGGGAAGACGTCACTTGTAATGCAAACTCAATGAGGTCCTCAATTTTTTGCTCTCGCTCCCTATGGTCATGGAAAAGTGGAGGGTAATCTGCCGTTATGACAATTACCATATTTAGATCCGGTATATTCATGATCGTTTGTCCGCCATATCCTTGCGCATAATAGGTATTATAACCAAAATGTTTTTTTAGCCACCAACCATATCCATAAGCAGCGCCGGCCCATGCGTCTTGAAATGAAACTTTCAGGGAACTTTCTATCCACGTTGCGGGCACGAGCTGTTTACCTTTAAAGAGACCATTATTCAAATATAGTTGGCCAAATGATGCCATATCTCTGGGGGTGAGGTACATTTCTGAACCACCAAAAAATGTACCTTCAGGAGCCTTATCCCACCTGTTGATAGATATGTGTAGATTGTCAAGGAGATGTTTTTGAGCAAAAGTTAGGGTATCCAGTCAGCTTGCTTTAGTTAAGGCCGCTGATAATAGATGGGTTTGAATAGTGCCATAATTAAATCTGTCACCGGGCTTATGCATCATTGGCAGCTGTAATATGCCTTTTGTCCAATCGCTATTTAAGTAGACATAATTGTGGACGTTCTCTATGTGCTCAAACCCCGCTGACATGGTCAGGAGATGTTTCAGCGTGATCGTCTTTTTGATATGATCATTAGGTGGGAAAAATTCTGGTAAAATTTCAAACAAAGGCTGGTCTACGCTTTTAAAATACCCTTCTTGCAAAGCAATACCTACAAGCGCAGAGATAATGGTTTTTGAAGCCGACTTAATATTACCTGATGTCTCCTTGTCGAAATCGCTTGCATACCATTCTGATATAAGAATTCCATCCTTAATTATCAAAAAACTGTTTAAGCCTTCGAATTTTTCGGCTTGTTTGTAGATCAGGTTTGCAGCAAGGTGATCATGTTTTTGCCATTGTGCGGCGCGGTATTTTGGATTTTCTATCTCATGAGTTTGTATTTTGTTTAAAAAACCAACATACCAAAGGCCTGAGCAAGAGCTGAGAGTAATTAAAGTGACAATAATGAATACGCCTCTTACAGCCAATGTTTTAGATAAACTTTTGAAAATCATAGAGAATTTAAACATATATTGTGAAATTAAGCTATAGTAAAGCTAATGAATTTTATACTTCTTCAGCTTCTTAATAACCGGTATCACCCGGTTCATTTTCGTTGTTGACGGCCATATTCAATTCTTAACGTGTCGTTTTTGGGGCTACAACATTAGCCAAAGACAATTTTTAAGGCATTTTTCAGGACTTTTATTCATGTTTTCAGACCATTAACTTGGCCCAACCTCTTACCTTCATCATTATTTTTGCAGAATTTCAATAAATTTTTCCAGTTTGCCTTTTTCGGTCAGAACTTTCATCCCCAAATCCAAAACGCTCGACGGTACTTCTGGCGGGAATTCCTTTCTTTTCATCTTGATGGCCTCTTCTGGACAATCTCTGGCGCATAATCCGCACCCGATACATATGTCTTCCTTTATGTGCCTATTACCGTTTTTCACTATAATCGCTCCCACATGACATCTTTCATCACAAGTTCCACAGTTGATGCACAGCTCTTCGTGCATGGTTGATATAAATGAGCTGGAAGCAAGGGCTTGGGGATTATCAAATTCCAGAAGGCCTCGAAGAAAGATACAGCAGCAAGAACAGCAATTACATATGTTCACCGCTTTATCAGCACTATTATTTCCAATATGAATCAGCCCCGCTTTCTCTGTCATATCAAGGATTTCCAAAGCCTCGTTTTGTGTAATTTTCCTGGCAAAAGAACCATCGGCTAGAAAATCCGCAGTAGAACCGAAGGCAAGGCATGTTTCAACAGGGGCATCACATTTTTGTTCCGCTATGCGGCATCCACAGTTGTAAACAGCAATCGTTTTTGAATTGTTTATGAGATTCGAGACGTCTTCATGGGTCAAAATGATATTGGAATGTTTCAATGTTTTTCCAACAGGTAAGACCCGCATTAAGGGCACTGTGTTATTGGTCATTGATTCAATCATACCGTTGTCGCGGTATTCTTTCCACAAATTGCGCAGCTCTGCGTGGTGTGGATTCTCATCGGCTTTTTGAAGTGTGTTCTCGCACAAGCCCGGGGCTGTGGGGATCAGCCTGAAAACCATTCCGTTTTCCCTTTGCCGACTGATAATCAAACCCTTATCCGACATGGAATCCAGATGTTGCTTCACCTCTGTTTCCGAAAAATCGGTATTTTTAGCAATCTCCGCCGGACTCATTTTTTTATAGCTCATGTGAACGGCGACTCTGATTTCTTTTTCAGTAAATAAAAGTCGAAGGATTTTATCAATGGCCGGATGGGCAGGTGTCCCGGATGGATGTGCATCAAGCAGGCATCTAAATTTTTCATAAGTATCCACGGTTTATCTCCTTGTAACAAAAAAACAACGTTATCATCCACATAAAATTGAGACCTAATTTCGGCCTGAATAAATAATAATATGGTTTCAAAGAATCATGGATTTTCTGCTGAGTCGACCGATCGTATAGGATTGTACTTTTTTGAAAAATCCCAACGGATTCAATCAAATGTAGAAATCAATATTTTGATGGTTTTGCACTGGCCCGAGGACAAAGGAAATTACTTAACTGTGTAGGAAGATCTTGGTTGAAAAAGGGCTCAAGAACTCATGTGAGATCTGAAGAAATATATTGAGAGGGTGTCATTCCAGTCTGTTTTTTAAACACTATATTAAACGTCGATTTGGAAGCAAAACCCGCCTCAAAAGCAACCTCAAGGATTGACTTTTGATTGTCCGTTCTGTTTTGAAACAATTTCTTTGCCGCTTCGATCCTGTATGTATTCACCATATCGTTAAAATTTTGCTTCATTTCAGTATTGATTGTCTGCGACACATGATTTGTGGATTGGCCCAAAGCATTGGCCAGCTGTAACAGGCTAAAATCGTAGCCTAAGTATGGTTTTTCATTCTTCATGAACCTCATGATTTTGAGTTTTATCTCATTTGATTTTTCTGGGATCAGGGCAGATTTGCTGTATTTCGCTTTTGCCATTTGTTCCGATCTTGAATAGCTGCCTGGTAATATGGATGTCGATTTTTTATTGTCCAATATGGAAAATAGTGAAGATGGAATCGCTCTATGATCATAATATGCTTGAACAGATAGAATTTTATCCTGATCAATCATCATAAAATCAGCGCCCGGTATAGCTATCGATATTATTTTTCCGGAAGCGGTATTTTCCAAAACTGAACTCGTTCCCCGCATAATCCATTGGACAGCATACAATCCGTCCGATTCGCTGATGGATCCGACCCCTTCAAATGAAAGATTTGGAAACGCTGTAAAATATTTCTCAGCATGGGTTGCGATTTGTTCGCCAATTAATTCAGTATCGATCAAAGGGTCTATATATACGCCATTTTTATGGAAGCAACCCCAAATTTTAGCCGGATCATGATCTATCCAACTTTTTAGGTATTGTTTAACTATAGCTAATGCGTTTTTTGTCATTTTGCATGTGTCCTGATTTTTTACGCAGCCGCCATAACATGAAAATAACCGGTGAAATCCGGTTCATTTTTCTTGTTAAAATTTCTCATTGCTCTCCCGATTTTATTTTTTATTAATGGAAGATAAACGTTGCCAATCAAGGTCGTAACTGGTACTCCTCCCTCCACCAGGCATTTTGATTAAAATACCTTTTTTAACAAGATCAGCTAATTCTCTTTGAGCTGTAGCACGACTGGTATGTGCAATTCCCATATATTTTTTATTTTTCATTCCACCTGCAAATACGCCCATTCCAGCATCAAGCAATCTATTGATCACTTTAGTTTGTCGTTCATGCAGTCTTACCTGGGCAAATTCTTTCCAGAATCGAGCTTTTATCATTATTTTTTCAAGCAATGTGTTGGAATTTAAAACTGCTCTGTTCATGCATTCAAGAAACCATTTCATCCAATCTGTAATGTCTCCTATGCCTGATTGTGTTGCTTTTAAAATTTTATAATAGTCATTTCT
>JAIOTR010000427.1 GCA_021106665.1 Bacteroidales bacterium | reverse complement strand
TCTTTCAAGTACTGCTGCTGCATTGCCACCCGGTCCGTTTCCTGTAATTAGAACGTTAGGATTGAACTTAAAAAGTTTCTGGGCTGTTTTAGGGCCTGCACCGTGAGCATCATTGGCAGAATCGCGGTTGTCAATATGTATCAACTCTTCTTTTTCCTCATCATAAATAAGAAAATATTCTGTTCTTCCGAATCGTGGATCCATTGCTGAATCCCATTCTGTACCTTTTGTTGTGAATGCTATTTTCATCGTTTTGTTTGTTATGTATATTATATAAATTCTAATTTGTCTGCAAAATATATCAAGAAAAAGGATAATAGAAAGGCAATAATTGGCGCTACTATCCACATTACAAAAAATTTATTTACTTCGGTTTTTCTGAAAATATTTTTAAACCCCAGTTTAGCAACCCCGATACCAAGTATAGCTGCAACGTTCAATTGAACCAAGGAGGATGGAATTCCTTTGGTTAATGAAGCTAATAGCAAAAGGCTGGCCGATATAAATGCAATAATTACTGCTTCAATTTTTCCGAATAACACGATTTCCTTACCTGTTTTTTTTACAATCTTATGCCCAAATATTGAGCTTCCAATTCCAAAGCTTGGAGCAACTATCAAAGTTGATAATATCATTATTAAAATAAAGTTTTTATCAATATCAACAATGTTTAATTCATTCATTGTCATTGAAGCAATTGGCCCTGCAGCGTTTGCAACATTGTTTGCCCCTATTGCAAATGCAACATAAAGAGACATGATAATAATTAACCATCTTAGTATAGGGTTTTCGTTGACCTTTTTAGAAATGGTATACCCTCTTTTCCTAATCGGTTTGTATATATATTTCCCTACCAGTAAGCTGATAAAAAACGAAATAATTGGCAATATAAACCAGGTTGGGACTATTTCAAACAATAGCTTGTCAGAATTTAATGCATGAAAATAAATGGCCGGCGCTGTAACTGCCATTACCGTTGCCTGGCTTGTTGACTGCGGAATTCCAAATAAATTTGCGATAAGCAGGGCAATTGCAACTGAAAAAAGAATGATGGAAACAACGGTAAAGCTCATCATTTCAGGATCCAACAATCCTTTACCAACAGTTGTGGCGGTCCCTTTTCCGGCAATAATTGCTCCGAGGAAAACCATAATTCCAAACAATCCGGGAATAAGGCTTTTACGAATAATATTAGCGCCATAAGCCGCAGAGAAGGCCGGGGCAGTTCCGCTTCCGCCCATGTTAATAGCTAGAAACATAGCTACGAGAAACGGAATTAACAAATGACTGAATAATGGTGAAATCATCATTTTTAGATTTAAATTTGTTTTATTTTATTCCAGCTATCCGCTATTATTTCACTTAATTGATCATTCGAATATTCAACAATGGTTTGACCGTTGGTCATGGCTTTGGTGAAATCCTCATCATAAGGTAGATTGGCAATATGGACAATATTTTCTTTTTTTAGGTATTCTTCAATCTCTGCAGTTACTTTTTCATTGATATCCGATTTGTTAATAATACAACCGGCCTTAATTTTGAATTTATGAACCAATTCATATACCCTTTTCAAATCGTGCAAGCCTGATACGGAAGGTTCGGTAACCAATAGCACAAAGTTAGCTCCTGAAAGTGATGAAACTACCGGGCACCCAACACCGGGTGAACCATCAACAATAATGTATTCCTTGCTATTTTCTTCAGCAATCTGCTTGGCTTCATTCTTAACTTTGGCAACCAGCTTACCTGAATTGTCGGCTCCAATCCCCAGCCTGGCATGAACCATTATACTTCCGGTTTTTATTTTTGAGATATACCATTTGCCTACATTCAGGTTTTTATTAATAATGGCATTGGTAGGGCAAACCCGGGCGCAATAACCACAGCCTTCACAGCTTAATAGGTCAACTATGTACTGATTGTTAATAATAGGGATGGCATCAAAACGGCAAACATCTGCACATTTTCCGCATCGTATGCACTCATCCTGTTCGATATAGGCTAACTCTCCACTATAAAAATCTTCCGAATCTTTAAAATCAGGTTCTAGTAATAAATGCATGTCAGCTGCATCCACATCACAATCGGCAACGATAACATCTTTTCCTCCGAGATATGCAAAGGATGCTGTTAGGGAAGTTTTTCCGGTGCCGCCTTTTCCTGATATTACAACGATCTCTTTCATGACAAACCTCCCTTTGTTAAAGTACCGATGTATGCAATGATTTTATCAAGTTCCTGTTGCATTTCAGGAATTTCCCTGTAAATCAATTTGCCATTTGAATACAATTCTGCAATCTGCCGATCATTGGGGATCTTTGCCAGTAAAGGAATATTTTCTTCGTTGCAATAATTTATTACATCATCATTTCCTATTCCATAGCGGTTTACGACCACACCAAAGTTTTTCCCTAACTCTTTCATTGTATCAACTGCCAGTTTCAGATCGTGAAGACCAAAGGGGGTTGGTTCTGTAATCAGAATAACAAAATCGGCATCTTTAGTGGCTTCGATCACCGGACAGGAAGTTCCCGGTGGTGAATCGTAAATCCTGATAACATCATCGGTAAAGTGTTCATCAATATAATCCTGGGTTTGTTTAATCAACGGAACAGCCTGCTCTTCACCGATATCGAGCCTGCTTTCTATAAAATGTAAATTATGATTTTTGAAATGTCTCAATTTTCCCATCTTTTTCGGGATCATAGGTAATGTTGATTCGGGACATAATTCGGAACAGGCATAGCAACCATGACAAAGCTCAGGGAACACCATGATCATTTTACCTAATTGGATCACTGCATGAAAATTACAAACCTCTTGACAAATACCACACAAGGTACACTTATCCTCTATCCATTCGGGGACCATTTTAAATTTGTCCTCTTCATGAACAAGATCGGCTTTAATGAATAAACCCGAATTGGGTTCCTCCACGTCGAGGTCTGTTAAAACAACTTCTCCCTTTTCGGCCAGATAGCTGGCCAGGTTGGTTGATAAGGTTGTTTTCCCGGTTCCTCCTTTACCGCTGGCTATTGCAATTTTCATCTGCTAATAAATGTAATTCTATCTTTTTATTTCCCCCTCAAACAATTCGATGGTTTTTTCCAATGCTCTTCTTACCAGACTCAGGCAATCAGTTTTCGTTATTGGTACAACACCAAGATGTTCATTAATCTCCTCCTCAGTAATATTCTTTGCTACAAATATATTTTCCCCTTTTATCATTTCCATTAAAGCAGAACCTGCAGAAAAAGCCCCGGCACATCCTATCGCTTCAAATTTTGCATTTGTTATGATATCCGAATCAATTTTCAGATAAATAACCACGGTATCACCACAATCACCGGTATAAGAAAATGAAATGCTCGGGTCTTCAATTTTCCCGACATTTACTTTATTTATGTAATATTCAATTGCTTTGTCTGAGTAACCTGATATTCGAAGTAATTCTTCCATACCTTGATTAAATTTAAGGAATTAGAAAAGAGATATAATTATCAGTAATAGCAAGTATTATAGAGGTTTATAATTAATGGTCACACAGGTTTTCGCCACTTTTAAGTTGATCACTTAAATATTGTTCCACTAGTTTTTCAGGATTTTCAGAATTGATCCCCATAAAAACTTCAATATTGTTTTGGGCAAAAATTTCCTGGGCTTTCATCCCCATACCACCTGAAATGATTGTGCTTACACCCTTATCGGCCAAAAACCTGGGATATGTGCCGGGTTGATGGACCGGAGGGGTATGGTATTCAATATTATTTATTTTCTGGTCTTCAGTTTCAACAATTGCAAATTCTTGGCAATGGCCAAAATGGGTACATAGTTGTTTCCCAATTGTGGGAATGGCAAATAGTTTTTTCATTTACTTTTTTTTGTGTAAGGCTATCTTAACCGCAAAACCCGCAAAAAAACGCTAAGTATATCTATTTAAATAATGTATGCTTCTTTCTATTTAATTTTTGCGTATTCCGGGCAGTCTTTGTACTTTTGATAGTCTTTACAGACAACCTTACAGGTGTTTATTTTTTTATTTTATTTTTTAAGTAATTCTTCCCTAATCATTGTATGCCCACATTCGGGACATTTCAGGGTTGTACATTTTACTCCTTGTTGGTGGGGTACTTTTTCACCACATTTGGCACAAACACAAAATCCGCCTGTTCCAAAACCACCACCTTTGTTACGGCCTCGTCCGCTGCCCTGGCCTAATCCACGACCCTGTCCCATATTCATTCCTTTTCCTGAATCATTCATTTTATTAAGTTTTTAAAATTTCATATTCTAAATTTTCAAAAACAATAAGGCAGGTATGAATTCATACCTGCCTTATTGTTTAGTCAGTTCTCTTTTTCAATTCAGAGAGCTGCTTTTCTACTGACGCTAATTGTTCTTTAAGAATCCGTGTTTCATTTTCTAACAGTGTTTCTTTGGAAACATTCTGTACCGGTTCATCCATAAAACGGCTATACCCATGCCTGAATCCGTATCCCATTCGTCCTCCTCGTCCAAATCCCCGGCCATAGCCATATCCGAAATTTCCTGGTGTGGTATCAAACCCCGGTCGGTCGTTTCCTGCACAAAATCCTAAGCGTCTTCCTGTCATAGGGCCTTCACCTCGTGGCCCTGTTTTGTTACCTCCTGGCATATTTACCTCCTTTTTTTTTGTTAAAATGATTAAAGTTTCTATCCGTACAACATATACCATGTCCGAAGCCTCCTGCCAGGTTTAATAAATTTGCAGAACGACATTCGGGGCATTCGGTAAATGATGAATCAATATTCATATCGAACATATACCCACAACTCAAACACTTAATAATATTTTTTCTAAAATGTACATTACCGCCTTCAATTTGTAACAAACTGCCATTTATTATTAAATTGGCAACTTTTTTCCTGGCCTGTTCTATCAGACGTGAAAAAGTTGAGCGTGATATTTCCATCTCTTCGGCTGCTTCTGCATGTGATAAACCCACATTGTCTGCTAAACGAAAGGCTTCATACTCATCTAATGATAGCGAAGTTTTGTTTAACAGCCTGGCTGAAATACCAAGTGGCTTAAACTCCGTAAAAATAGGAGGTGTTTGTACAATTCGTTCGTTTTTTGGACGCGGCATATTATTAATTATTTTCTTTCGGCTGCAAAGATAATGAGCATATGTGCAAAAAACAAGAAAAAGTATTATTATTTATTTTGAAGAACACAGTTATTCCATACACTATAATTTGCTGAGGTTGGAAGTCCGGAGTTTTTTTCTATGAGATGCAGTATATTTGTACCCATGTTATTAAAGCAGAGTATCATTGATTAATCAACCGGAAATATTATTAACTGATGAAATTTACCGGGGGTCGGATGTAATAACTATTCATTTAGTGTACGGAAAAAATCCTATGAAACTAATAATCCAAAAATATCTCTTCTAAAACGATGATTAACAAAATATTTAAGAATCGTTACTTTTTAATCTCAATGCAGTTTGTATCGCTACTTGTTTTTTTATTGTTAATCTATGGAGCAATCGGTATAACAACTGATGATAAAAATTTTGCAGTATTATTACGAAATACAAACTTATCCAACCTGATAGTTTGGTCGTATTGGTGGCCATTAATTATTGTAACAGCAATATTATTTGGGCGATTGTGGTGCAGC
>JAIOTR010000459.1 GCA_021106665.1 Bacteroidales bacterium | reverse complement strand
TATTTTTCTGATGATGGTGATTTAATGGCATTTCGATATAATGACTGGAAACTTGTGTTCATGGAGCAAAGATCCCAAGGGACTTTACAAACCTGGGCAGAACCATTCACTACTTTGCGATTGCCAATGATTTATAATTTAAGAAGAGATCCGTATGAGTTTGCAACTATTACATCAAACACTTATTATGATTGGTTGTTAGATCATGCTTTTCTATTAGTTCCTGCGCAAGATATTGTAGGTAAATTCTTGATGACTTTTAAAGAGTATCCACCAAGAATGAAAGCTGCAAGTTTTAATTTGGATCAGGTGATGGAGAAGTTATCTACACCAACAAGTAATTAACAATAAATCAAGACCAGATAATTCTCATTATCTGGCCTTCTTTCAAAAATAAAATGATGAAAAATACAATCTATTTTTTAGGACTCAGTATCATAATTAGTGTTATTATTTCCTGTTCATCTAATACAAAAAGTAATACTGAAACTATAAACCAGTTAAACGGGAATGTGGAAAAATCAGATCCACTGCCATCGTGGAACGAAGGAACAACTAAAACTGCAATCATTAGTTATGTGAATGATGTAACCAATCCTGAAAGCAAAAACTTCATAGCTATTCCTGATCGCATTGCCACTTTCGATAATGATGGTAACTTGTGGAGTGAGCAACCTGCATATTTTCAATTGTTTTTTGCTATTGATAGGGTTAAAGCATTAGCATCGGAGCATCCTGAATGGAAAACAACACAACCTTTTAAAGCTGTATTGGAAAATGACATGGATGAATTACTTAAACATGGTGAACATGGACTTATTAAATTGGTTATGGCGTCACATGCTGGCAATACAACCGAGGATTTTGAAGCGATTGTAAAAGAATGGTTGGCTACTGCGAAACATCCAAGATTTAACAGGCCTTATACTGATTTAGTATATCAGCCAATGCTAGAACTACTTGATTATTTGAGAGCCAATGATTTTAAAACCTTTATCGTGTCCGGTGGGGGGATAGAATTTATGCGCCCCTGGGTAGAAGATGTATATGGAATTCCCCGTGATCAGGTGATAGGGAGTAGTATAAAAACTGAATATCATTACAATAACGGGAATCCTGTCATTAAAAGATTAGCAGAAATTGATTTTATTAATGATAAAGAAGGAAAGCCTGAATGTATTCATAAATTTATCGGTCGCAAACCTGTTTTTGCTTCTGGAAATTCTGATGGAGATTTACAAATGATGCGATGGGCGGCTTCCAATAAACTAAAAAGTTTTATGCTCTATGTCCATCATACCGATTCTGTAAGAGAATGGGCTTATGACAGGGAATCTCATATTGGAAAATTAGATAAAGGTTTAGATCAGGCTAATAAAGATGGCTGGACAGTTATTGATATGGAAAAAGACTGGAAGGTTATTTATTCATTTGAATTAAAAAAATAAATACAGAATAGAAGCTTAGTACCTTATAGTCATTGTCGTAATTTTATCAATCAACATCCTTATTAAGGATATTTCTATTTGAATATTTTACTAATTGTATTTTCTTCTCTCAATAAGAACTTCTGCTTCTTTACGGGTTCCTAATAAAATAGCGATCCATTTTGTTTTTTCATTTTGCTCAAGTATTATTTTCACCGTCATGGTTAACGGGACTGAAAGAAACATGCCCACTGTCCCCAATATGAACCCCCAAAATATCAACGATAAAAAAACCACTAAGGTTGATAGCCCAAGGCCTTTTCCCATTACCCTGGGTTCAACTACGCTACCAACAAACATATTTACAAAAACAAATACCCCCATTGTCCACAAGAAACCATCAAAACCCAATTGTACCAATGCAAACAAAATAGCAGGAACACCGGCAATTATTGACCCTATATTAGGAATATAGTTCAACAGAAAAGCAATCATAGCCCACAATATGGCATACTCGACACCTATAATTAACATTCCTATCCAGATAAGAAAGCCAGTCAGGAGACTGACTAAAGTTTTAATTCCCAAATAATGACGTATGCTGTGACCAATCTCATTCAAATATTTTAGTGATTCGCCTGGCTTGTCAACAATAGCTATGGTCTTTACTGCAAAAACATTAAGTTCAAGCAATAAAAAAACAACAATAAAGATAATTACAACTGTATTGCCCATGAGTCCGCTAAGCTCACCTAACATACCGGCTGTAGCACTCATGATCTTACCTGCATCAAACATTTCCCTTAATTGTTCTGTGGAAACATTAAAGCCTATATCATTGAGCGATTGGAATGTGGAAGCAACAATTTCATTTAAGCGAACAGTATATTTAGGAGCATCGTTTGTAAATTGTGCCACCGACCCACCAATCAGTTGACCAATAATGAAAAAGATTAAAAGAACACCTAATAAAACAATCAAAATTGCCAGTCCATGCGGTACTTTCTTTTTTGTAAGCCAGCCCAAAGGTTGAGCAACAACAATACTGATAAAAAGAGACAATAACATCAGTGAGATCAGAGATGAGGCATACATCATCCCGGCAATAATGATGATAAACGCTGCTGTATTTAACGCCGGAGAAATTTGTTTTGTAAGTAAGCTCTTATTTTCCATTGAATACAAATTTTGGGGTAAACTTAACCTGATTGAATAAAAAAGTAAAGATAAATACAATTTTCAATTTGCTGTTGAGTAAAATTATTTGATTTTTTATTTGAAGGCCCCACCTATCCACATCAGAAATTTTATTTAACAATTTATAATAAATTACTGACTTTTAACAACTTTGTTAAAACATCTACGTACAAACAAAATAACATTTTCAGATGTCATATATGACAAAAAAGTGTATTTTATTCATCGCTTTTTTCATAGCGTTTTCAACTTATTCACAAAATGAGCCATTGGATTCTCATGTCGTAAAGAAAATTGATAGTTTAGAAACTATAGTATACAATAGTTCCATT
>JAIOTR010000436.1 GCA_021106665.1 Bacteroidales bacterium | reverse complement strand
GAGAGTGAATCAGTAATTGCTACCGCCTCTGACCATTCGGGATAAAACTGAGCATGTGCTAATTGAAAAATTATAAAAACGAAAATAAAAAGGATCAGCTTTTTCATAATTTCACTTTTTTGATTCGATTAATATATTTTATAGTGAATTTATAAAGCTCCGTTGCACATCTATATTTAAATTTTCCTAATATATTACCAGCTTTTCAGTGAACTCAGAATTGGAGGTCCTAATTCTGATAATATAGATTCCTGATTGTAATTCATGCAGATCAACCACAATACCTGCCTCTTTATCAAAGTTGCTTAATTCCTTTCCAAATACAAATCTTCCAGCATTGGAATATACATCGAGATGTTCCAGGGCAAAATCACCTGAATTTTCAATTCTGATCATTTTCTCAGCTGAAACAGGATTAGGAAATATCTTAATTTGATCAGGTTGATATTCATTTTCTTCTTCACCTACCATATAATCATAACTCAAATACACCCCGGCATCGGTGCAACAGAAAATGGCAATGGCGCTCATGGCCGGATTGAGCAAAATTTTGTTGATGTTGAGATTGGGTAAACCTTCATTGAGATATGTAAGATTAGGAGAAGGAACACCCGGAGTATAAATGGCAATTCCTTCATTGTTGGCAGTTGGTGATTCCCAGCCAACGAATACGGTGCCCATGGCATCAAAACCAACAGCGCTCATGTTGTCGCTCCAGAATTCCACATCCCAGGTCTGGCCAAAATCATTTGAACTATACAAGCCTGATGAGTTGGAATAGCTAGGAAATATACCATACAAATCGCCTTCTAAACTAAATTTCAGTTCTGTGATCATGGGAATACTCCCAGTGGACTCCTGCCAGTTAACACCATAATCATCCGACCAGAAAATGTTATAAATATTGCTAACTTCAGTAACTACAAGGTGGTTGTCATAAAATTCCATAGCCGAACAGGATTTACCCGAAAAATAAGACACACCTGTCCACGTCAGTCCATCAGAGGATTCATACATTCCGCCAAACTGACACCCAATAAAATAAGTATTGGTTGGAAGGTAGTGTACCAGAAAATTCGGGTTGATGATCCACTCAACAACTTCGAACTGATGGGTTTCAAGGTCAAAAGTATACACACCATCGGAATAGGTTCCTTCGCCCATGGCCACCAGTATTTTATCACTGCTGAAGTAAGCTACTCCTTTTACCGGTAATCCGCCATAGGTATAAAAAGCCCACTCCTGAATATCCTCTTCAAAAAGATACATCCCCTCAGGTGAGCAAATTACTCCCTGCCAGTCGCCCACTCCAAAAATGATATTGTTAGCATGGATGGAATCGGGGCAAAATGATATCCAGGTATAGGAAAATCCAAATAGAGGGAACAAAACAATCAGCAGAAAAATTAATCGCTTTTTCATTTTACGGGGTTTTAAAATTAACCTATAAAATTAATCAATTTAAAAGGAGATTGCAAATGATTCAGGTTAAATTTTCAGGATTAAATTAATTTTTGTTTAACTTTGTTAAAATACAAAACCAAAATTACCGGTTGATCACTATTTGAAACCGGTTTTATGAACATTAAAATACACCTCTATGGAAATAACAAACTTAGTAAAACAGCTTGAGTGGCATCCAACCCGGAGATGGGCTTCAAGAGACATTTCAAAGATCAATAAAATAATTATCCACCAGGAACTCGGCGAAAGCCCGATAAAGGATGTAAACCACTACCACATTAATCCAAACCATATTTCGTCAAAAGGATGCCCTCACTTTTGCTACCATTATGGCATCAGTAAAAATGGTGAAATTATCCAGGCCAATGAACTTTCGAGCATTGTGTGGCAATGTAAAGGCCAGAATTCAGTTGGTGTCGGAATTATGTTTGTCGGAAACTTTAAAGGGCCCGGACATGATCTTGCATCAGATGGCCCTACGCCAGAACAATTCGCATCAATTGAGTGGTTGGTTACTTATTTACTCAAATCTCTAAACCTTGGCAAACAGGATATTTACGGGCATTACCATTTCGGAAAACCCGCCTGCCCGGGATATAAAGCGCAGGATTGGATTGAGAATTTCAGGAATGACCTTTCGGACCTGCCAAAAGCCAGTTCTGTAAAAATGACAATAAAAGAAATTCAGGATAGGCTAAATAAACTCGGTTATGCCTCCGGACCTGTTGATGGAATAATGGGTGTTAAAACCCTCGGCGCCATACGGAGTTTTCAGTTCAATAACCGGTTGGTTGTTGATGGAATTGTTGGTCCGCAAACCTGGAAAAAATTGTTATCATTAACCTAAAAATAAACCAAAATGAATACACAAGTAGAAAAAGAAAAGTATAAACTTGGGGAAACCGGATTTTGGCAAAGTTGGTTTTCCAAGCTATTATTTACCCTTATCAGTGTAAAGGTTTGGGGACTGGTTGCAGCCACCTGGGTATCAACCTATCTATTGCTGATTCATGACAAAGTAATAGTTTTTGAAAATGTAGAAAGTGGAATTCTGGAAAGCGGAATTAACGGAGCTCAATGGGTAACCTTCAATACAACTGTATGGGCATTGATCTTCGGTATGAAGGAAATTTTCAGGATTACCGAGAAAAAAGAAAAAGAAGGAATGGTTATACTGGAACAGCAAAATAAATCGAAGCAAATTTTGGCATCAATCGCTGCTGCTTCAAATGGTAATAAAACAGCCTCTACTTTCACCCCTGAAGGAGTTGAAATCGTAGGTGAAGAACCTGATGAAAACCAATAAATCTTTGAGTTATGTCTAAAACATTAAAATACATATTATTTGGGATTGTCATACTGGCCATACTCGGATTATTGGGGTACCTGGCTTTTAGTCAAAAATCGCCCGGAAGCCTGATTGCCGGTATTGCCGGAATCTGGGCAGCCATCAAATCAAAAGTATTCAATACCAAGTCACTCGGTGAGGAAATTGTGGAGGTTGAGCAGGAACATGCCTTAAAACGGGATGAGTGGAACAGGGTAAAAGAGGAGTACGACAGTCAATTCAAAGTATTTAAAGCACGCATGGATTATTTTGACCTGAAGTCGGCAAAAATCTCTGAACAGATCAATGACCTTGATGAAGAAGAGGTGAAAAAACTGGAAGAGATCAAAAACATGAGCCGGGAGGAAAAATTAAAATTATTTGAGAATCTCATAAATACTTAAAGATTCAATAAACAAAGACTCCTTTGTGATTCTTAGAGCTTTGGTGACTTTGTGGCAATTCTTCTAATTTATTCATGCCACTAAGACTCTAAGACACAAAGAAAACACAAAAAATAACAGAATTATTTAAATGACTTTATACAATATGCATTTTAAAATATTAAAAAATGAAAAAAATAAAATTCTTTTACCCGATATTTCTTTTGTCAATGCTAATGTACTTTAACTCTTTCGGTCAAAACCAGGGATTTATCGATCCTCAGGAAACCTTTACCAATAACTCCTCAGACACATTGTTTTTTACAACAATGGATAATTTCAATAAAATTCTTGTGCAGGGTGTCAAATTGCAAATAGCCGAAAAGAAGGTTTCTTTATTCGAAGAGCAGGTTGCAACAATAAATGCAAGAATTTTTACCAGCGACAGCGCCATTGCATTACGGAGCGCTGAGGCTGATTTCTGGAAAATGAAACTGGAAATGAATGATAAGCTGCTGGAAAATCAAAGGATAGAAAATTTACATTTAAACGATAAGAATAGAAAACTTCGAAACTCCAGGCTTTATTTTTTCGTAGGTGGGATTTTGGCATCAAGCATTGTTTTTATTGTTGTAAAGTAAAGAATCCTTGTCCAGTGATGGAATGTTGAAATACTTATAGTTTGATCAGTTTTT
>JAIOTR010000012.1 GCA_021106665.1 Bacteroidales bacterium | reverse complement strand
TTTTATCTGATATTCGGCGGCAAGATCAAAATATTCATATCCAAAAAATTCTTTAATAAATAGAACCTTTAATCAATCTCCTCGTACTAAAACGATGAAGTAGTTTTGTATAAAAAGTTTACTTCATCAAAACATTAGATTTGAAATTTTGTTATATGATTAATCTTTAAATGCCAGATTAAATCTTGTAATAATTTCAATATATGAATAAATAATATTGTTGTTTAAACATACACCTGCATTAAGTATGAAAGTAGTAATATTAGCCGGAGGATTCGGTACCCGCATAAGTGAAGAGAGTCAAATCAGACCAAAGCCCATGGTTGAAATTGGTGGAAAACCAATACTTTGGCACATCATGAAAATATACTCTTATTATGGTTTGAATGATTTCATCATTTGTTGTGGGTATAAAGGCTATATGATCAAAGAGTATTTTTCTAATTATTTTCTGTACAATTCTGATGTGACGTTTGACATGAAAGACAACCAGATGAATGTTCATGAAATGCATTCCGAACCATGGAAAGTTACACTGGTTGACACTGGAGAATTAACAATGACCGGAGGAAGGCTCAAAAAGGTTAAAAATTATATAGGTGATGAAACTTTTTGCATGACTTATGGCGATGGTGTTAGTAGCGTTAATATTAATGAAATTCTAATGCATCACAAGAATGAAGGAAAATTAGGAACCCTCATCTCTGTTCGCCAACATGGTAGATTTGGTGTTTTTAACCTGGCCCAAGGAGATTCTACCATTAGGTATTTTAAAGAGAAACCAAAAGGAAATGGTAACGAAACAGCCTGGATTAATGGAGGTTTTTTCGTGCTTGAACCTAAAATATTTGATTTTATTAATGGAGATGACACTGTTTTTGAGAGAGAGCCCATGGAAAGGCTTGCTGCAGAAGGTCAACTTTCAGCTTTTCGATTTACTGATTTCTGGCAACCTATGGATACTTTAAGAGATAAAATTTTACTTGATGATTTATGGAATTCAGGTAAAGCCCCATGGAAAGTATGGGACTAATATGAATTAACAAAACTAATTTTAACCACATATAGTTTAATATCAATTTATTCTTATAATTTACATTTTTATGAAAGTTATTATTTTCGGAAACCTGGGATATATAGGTCCAAATGTTGTCAAACAATTAAGAAATTCTTTTCCAGAAGCAGAGTTAATCGGATTTGATATCGGTTATTTTGCTCATTGTTTAACCAATCCATATTATTTCCCTGAAGTTCACCTTGATCAGCAAATTTATGGAGATATAAGAAATGTTGATCCGAAAATTCTGGAGGGGACTGATGCTATAGTTGATTTAGCAGCTATATCTAACGATCCTATGGGTAAACAATATGAAGATATTACCATGGAGGTAAATTACAAAGCAGCTGTAGAACTGGCAAAAAAGGCCAAGCAAGGTGGTGTAAAGAACTTTGTTTACGCATCAAGTTGCAGTGTTTACGGTATTGCTAGCGAATTTGCCAAAAAAGAAGAGGACGAGTTAAATCCATTAACAGCATATGCCCGTTCGAAAATTGCTACTGAAAAAGAATTGGCAGAATTAGCAGATAGCAATTTTACAATTACTTGTCACAGATTTGCTACAGCGTGTGGATTTAGTAATCGCTTAAGATTAGATTTGGTATTAAATGACTTTGTTGCGAGTGCCATCGTCAGTAAAGAAATTGTTATCTTAAGTGATGGTACACCCTGGAGACCGATGATCAATACCAAAGATATGGCAAGGGCCATCGAATGGAGTGCTACCAGGAAAGCAGAAAATGGAGGAGAATTTTTAGCGGTGAACTCTGGTAGTAACGAGTGGAATAACCAAATAAAACCTCTTGCGGATGTTGTTGCCAAAATCATTCCTGGAACCAAAGTATCAGTCAACACAGATGCTGCTCCAGATAAAAGATCTTACCGGGTTAACTTTGATCTTTTTAAAAGCTTAGCGCCGAACCATCAGCCTGTCCATGATTTAAAATCAACAGTTGAAGAAGTACATTCAAATTTACTTGAAATGAATTTTGATGATCCAAATTTTCGTGATTCGAAATTGATCAGGTTAAAGACTTTGACTGATCTTCAAAACAGAAAATTATTGAATAATAACCTAGAATGGGTTAAATAAAATATCCTACATGATATTTACAGAAACGAAGTTAAAAGGGGCTTTTGTTGTTGAGATAAAAAAACTGGAAGATGAAAGAGGTTTTTTTGGCCGGGCTTGGTGTCAGCAGGAATTTGAAGCACATGGAATAAAAACAAAGATCTGTCAGATCAATACATCTTTTACCAAAAAAAAAGGAACGATCAGGGGAGTGCATTTTCAGGTTGATCCTTACCAGGAAGCAAAATTTATCAGGTGTACCAAAGGTAGGATTTTTGATGTAATGGTTGATTTACGTCCTGATTCTCCAACATTTCTTCAATGGGTTGGGAACGAACTTTCAGAGGATAATTATAAGATGGCTTATGTTCCTGAGAACTTTGCACATGGGTTTGTTTCCCTGGTAGATAATTGCGAAGTTTATTATCCGGTTTCACAATTTTATACTCCCGGAGCTGAAAGAGGAATGCGTTGGAACGATCCGGTCATCAATATAAAATGGCCAATTGATATTATAAATATTTCGGATAAGGATAAAAGTCATCCAGACTTTGACTTATCTGGTTTAAAATAAATTTTTTTGATATGAAGCATACAACTTGTCCTAACTGTTTTTCAAATAAAGTTGAGGATTTTTACACCATAAAAAACGCCCCCGTCCACAGTCTTGTAACTGTACAAAGTTATGAGGAAGCCATGAGCGTTGAAAAAAAAGACATAGCCCTGGCTTTTTGTGATAATTGTGGTTTTATTTTCAATTCTTCATTTGACACATCAATTGACTATTATACCAAAGGATATGAAGACCAGCAAGGGTTTTCACCAACATTTGTAAAATTTCTTACGGGTATTTCACAAAAGTTTATTGACAGATACGATTTATATAATAAGGATATCATTGAAATTGGTTGCGGAAAAGGAGATTTTATATCACTCATATCTGAACTTGGAAATAACAATGGGATCGGGATAGATCCGGCATGGGTTCCCGGCAGAACAAAACAGAGCGAAAAAGTAAGATTTATCAAGGAGTTTTATTCAAAAAAACATGGCGACCTGAAAGCTGACTGTATTTGTTGCCGGCACACACTTGAGCACATTCATGATACAGGCAATTTTTTGAAAACGATCAGGGATTCTGTTCAAGGTAATAACAATGTTATTGTTTTCATGGAAATTCCAAGCATTGTTAGAATTTTGAAAATACAGGCTTTCTGGGATATCTTTTATGAACACAGTACATACCTTAGCCCGGGATCTTTGGCCAGGTTATTCAGGCAAAACAAATTTGAAGTATTGGATATGTATATTGAATATGATGATCAATATCTGTTTATTGAAGCGAAACCGGTAGATAAAATTTCTGAAAAAATTCATCCGCTTGAAGAATCAGTTGATGAGCTAAAAGAATTAACCAAAGTATTTACCAAAAAAATCACACATCAATTGGGTGACTGGAGAGACAAACTTATCCAATATAAATCAGAAAAGAAAAAAGTTGTAATTTGGGGAGGAGGATCTAAGTCAGTTGGATTTTTAACTAATTTTAACGACATTGGTGTAATTGAGCATGTTGTTGACATTAATCCTCACATGACGGGAAACTACATACCTGGAATTGGGATTCAATACAAATCACCGGAATTTTTAGCTGATTATAAACCGGATGTTGTAATAATAATGAATGGCGTTTATAAAAATGAAATTGGGAAGATGATACATGATATGGGTGTAGATCCGGAATTGTTATGTTTATAATGAGCAAATAATTATTTGATATGGCTGATTCTAACTTAACTAAACCACTTGTAGCTATTGGCGTTCCGGTTTACAATGGTGGGCCGTACTTTAGGGAATGTTTAGACAGTATTCTAATTCAAACATATGAAAATTGGGAATGTGTTATCATTGACAACCAGAGTAAAGATGATACAAACAGTATAGCGCAGGAATTTGCAGATCGCGATAAAAGATTCAAATTAATCGTAAATGAGGATTTCGTTGATCAAACTACCAATTGGAATATCTCTTATGAAAAGTCATCGAAAGAAGCAAAATATTTTAAAATTGTCTGCGCTGATGACTGGCTTTTTCCAAGATTTCTAGAGAGAATGGTTCCCATTTTAGAAGCGGATCCGAGTGTTGGTTTTTGTTCTTCTTACAGAATTGACGGGGAAAGGGTAAGATGTGACGGATTGGATTATTATGATGGTAATTATTATGATGGTAAAAAAATATTGATCCGGCAACTACAAAACACTCTCGATATAACTGGTTCGGTTAATACACTGTTATACAAAAATGAAACACTTAAAAAATTGGACTACTATCCTGAGATATTTCAGCCAAACACTTACCATATTGATACAATTTTAGCTTATGACGTTCTTGCCATTTCAAACCTTGGATTCGTGTATGATATTTTAAGCTATACTCGCCGGCATAACGAAACTTACACAAACCTAATAAGTAATAGGTTTAGAACAGGCTTTTATTTAAGGGAGATGGAATTAGGAAAGTTTTATCATTTGGACCCTTCCCTTAAAAAATTTTATAAAAAGATAAGATTGGATTATGCATATTTCCTTTTCATGAATAAAATCAAAAACAATAAAGAGTGTATCAACTGGCACAAAAAATACTTAAAGAAAAAAATCACTGCCTCCGAATACCTTTCTGCGATATTGTCAAGAAACTATATTTATCTCCAGTTCAAAAAATTGTCGAAATAATAACACCAAAACCTCTTCTATGAAAAACAAAAAAGTTCTGCTTACCGGTGCTACAAAGGGATTGGGAAAATTACTTGCCCAGGAATTTCACAAAGACAACTATGATGTTATTGGAACTGATTTATATAAAAAGGAAGAAGTCTCTCAGAAAGCACTAGACAATTTAACAAGCTATTATCAGTACGATTTATCTAATAATAAAAAAATTGGTGAATTTGTAAAAAAATTGTTCACCGATCATCCCGACATAGAAATCATTATAAATAATGCAGGAATTCTTGATTTCAGGTTTTTTGATGAATATACTGATGAGGAAGTATTAAGGACCATTTCAGTGAACCTGGCTGCATCAATTTTAATTGTAAAAAATTGTTATCCCTATTTTAAGGAAAGAGGAAATGGAAAAATCATCAACATTTCATCAAGCTCTTCATTCCGGGGTTTCGAAACAGGCTGTACATACACTCCAACAAAAACAGGATTAAATTTATTTACAGAATCTTTCAAGAAAGAACTGGTCATTTTAAAGAAGAAAAAAGGCATAGATATTACCATCAACAATATTTGTCCGGGACGAATAGCAACTGAAGAGTATTTGGCAGAAAATCCCAAAATAAATCCCAATACTTTAATTTCTCACAAGACTGTATACAAAAAGATCCAGTACCTTATCACCAGTGATAAAAACGGGGAAATAATTCCAATTTTTCCAGGCAAATTAAAAAGGGAAATCCTCAAAAAAGAAATTAAAAGATTTTTATTCTAAGTCATTTCTTCCTATTAAAATATTTAATGGTTTATTAGGACTGTTTTTGTTGCCTCTAACTATAACTATTTTACAAGATTACTGTATAATAAATCTATATTCAGAGTAAACTTTATGAATATAAATTACTATTTTAAGAAACCTTATTTCAAATGCGATCAAATTCACACCTGTCGGAGGAAAAAGTTAATATTACATCTAAATCCAATAAAAAATTTGTTGAAATTTGCATCGCCGATAATGGCATTGGAATAAAATCAGAAAATGAGAGTTTATTAATTAACCAGACAAATTTTAATAAAATAAACCAGAGATCAAACTATAATGGACTAAATTTGTTATGTCAAAACAGATGCAATATAAACGACTGATAAATATTGTTTTATTCCTCATCTTTTCAGTAAGCAGGCTAAGTACTTTTTCGCAAGTTGACAGCCTTGAGCTAAAACTCAACTATGTAGAAGGTGATGAAAAGTTTGAACTCCTGTTGGATATATCAAGAGAGTACTGGTATATTGATCCATTAAAAAGTGTTGACTTTGCAAAAGAAGCATTTGATTTTGGATATAAAAACACGGATGAAATAAAAAAGGCCAGGGCCTTGAACCGTATGGCCAATGGATACTATTTTTTAGAACAATATAAACTGGCTCTGGAGTACTATATTAAATCACTTGAATTGAGTGAAAACAGCAATTACCTTAGCGGTATTGCCAAAGCATGTAATAATATCGGGCTTATTTACAATGATTTGGGTGATTATGATATGGCCCTCGAATATTACATGCGATCTCTTGAAATTGAAAAACAGGAAAGCAATTACATCGGAATAGCCAACACCTCATTAAATCTGGGAAATATTTATTACTATCTTGGTAATTTTCAAAAAGCGCTTCTCCTTTATTTTAAGTGCCTGAATATATATCAAGAAACGAAAGATAAGGATGGAATACTTGATACTTACAATAATATGGGCAGCACTTATTCTGAACTAAACCAGCCCGATAGCGCCCTTTATTATTACGATAAAACATATCAACTAAGTATTGAATATGGTAATCAGGATATACAGGCCTCATCCATGAATAATCTCGGAACCGTTTATTTCGATATGAAGGATTATTCAAAAGCCCTTGAATATTATAATTCAGCTTTAAAACTGGAAATCGGACAGGAAGATTTATGGTCCGAAGCAAATACAATTAGAAATATCGGGGGTGTTTATTTGATGATGGGGGATAATGAAAAAGCCATTTTATACTTTAACGAGGCTGGCAAAATTGCTGAGAAGATTTCAGCCAACAGGTTGTTAATGGATATATACTACGATGTTTCAGGCTACTATAAAGAAAAACGAAATTTCAGAAAAGCTTATGAGTATCATACGTTAGCAACAGATATTAAAGATTCGATCTACAATGAGGAAAGCAGCAGGCAAATAGCAGAAGTTGAAGCTAAATATGCATTCAGAAATAAAGACCAGCAACTTCAAATCATCACAAAAGAAAACAAACTGAAGAACCTCAAAATTAAAACACAAAGATATATTATTTATATTGTTACCAGTTTGAGTTTGTTGATCCTTGCCCTGGTTTTTGTGTTTTACTCCCGGTCAAAAGCAAATAAAACTGCAACAAAAATTCAAAAAGAAAAAAACACAAAAATTACTGAACAAAAAATCCTTTTAGAAAAGGCGCTTTCAGAATTAAAGGAAAGCGATGAAAAGCATGTATCCCTTATCAATAATATTCAGGATGGAATTTTTGTGTTACAGGATGAAAAAATTCGTTTTGCAAATGATAGTTTTTCAAAAATTGCAGGGTATTCATTAGATGACATTTATGACATGGATTATACAATGATCATTCACCCAGATGACCTGGATATGATTGTTTCCAATTATGAAAGAAGACTTGCAGGAGAAAACCTTCCATCATCATACGAATTCAAAATAATAAATAAAAAAGGGGAAACAGTCAATTTAATGATCAGTGCTGGAATAATAAATTTTCTTGGAAAACCTGCTCATATTGGAACTATTAAAAATATAACCCAACTAAAAACCCATGAAACGGAATTGATAAAAGAAAAAGAAAAAGCCGAAGAGGCTACTCAATCAAAATCCATGTTCCTGGCCGGTATGAGCCATGAAATCCGAAATCACATGAGCAGTATAATAGGTATAACCGAAGTACTCTCTGAAACAAAACTGTCGAAAGAACAAAATGAATATGTGGATGTTATTAATGCTTCCGGGAATAATTTATTAAATATCATCAATGAGATTTTAGATTTCTCAAAAATTGAAGC
>JAIOTR010000189.1 GCA_021106665.1 Bacteroidales bacterium | reverse complement strand
GAACTTAATGCTGTTGCATACTTATTCATCTCTGCCAGAGGAGCTTTCGCATTGATCTTCTGGTAATTTCCTTCACGATCCATGCCCATGATGATAGCCCTTCTTCCCTGCAAGTCTGTCATTACATCACCCATTCTATCCTCGGGGACTAAAATCTCAACATCATATATTGGCTCAAGAATCTGAGGGCCTGCATTTTTAAACGCTTCCTTAAAAGCATGCCGGCCTGCCAGCTTAAATGAAATTTCATTGGAATCAACCGGGTGCATTTTGCCATCATAAACATAAAAAACAATATCACGAGCATAAGAACCTGTTAACGGACCTTCTTCCATCTTTTCCATCACACCTTTTAAAATGGCCGGCATAAACCTGGCATCAATGGCTCCCCCAACAATACACGAGTTCATGATCAGTTTTCCTCCCCATTCAAGTTCTATTTCTTCAGATTTTCTAACAGGAAACTCCTTTGTCCATTCCATTCCTTCCACAAACGGCTCGATCATCATGTATACTTCGCCAAACTGACCGGCTCCACCAGATTGTTTTTTGTGTTTGTAAGTAGCTTTGGCTGAACGGGTAATGGTTTCCCTGTAAGGAATTTTAGGAGCAATAAAATTGAGTGGTATATGCTCCAGATTTTCAATTTGCCATTTTGTAATATTCAGGTGAAGCTCACCCTGACCGCCAAGGATCAGCTGTTTAAGTTCCTTTGAATATTCAACAATCAGAGTTTGGTCAACCTTATGCATAGCAGTTAATACGCTGCCCAACTTTTCATCATCACCCTGATTTTGTGCTTTTACAGCCACCCTGAATTTGGGTTCCGGAAATTCAATTGGTTCAATTTCATCATCGGACAATTTTGCTGTATTCATCGTAGAGTTTGTAGGAACATTTTTCAATTTTACAGAAGCGACAATATCACCAGCAACTACTTTTGATAATTTTTCACGGTTCTTGCCATATACTGCAAAAAGCTGTCCTAATCGTTCTTTAGAGCCGGATTTTGAATTCACCAAATCAGCACCTTCATTAATTTCTCCATTGTATACTTTGAAAAATGAAACTTCACCAAAGTGATGCTCAATGGATGTTTTGAATACAAACGCAGAAGCAGGAGCAGAAGGATCGCAGCTAAATTCTTTACCTTCCACAGTTTTCACAGACGGCATTTCATCCGGAGCCGGTGCGTTATTTACGATAAATTCCATCAACCTGTTCACACCCATATTGTGTTTTGCTCCAACACATAATACCGGAAATAATCCGCGTGTTTTCAATCCAACTTTCAATGCCTGACGCATTTCATCCTCTGTCAATGTACCATTCTCAAAGAATTTCTCCATCAATTCTTCATCACTTGATGCAAGGTCTTCAATCATAGCAGTTTGTAATTCTTCTGCTTTTCCTTTTTCATCATCCGGAATATCAGATATTGTTGGTTTGCCTCCATCTTCCGGAAACTTATACATTTTCATTTTCAGCAGGTCAATCACAGAATCAAATCCAAGACCGGCATTAACAGGATACTGGATTATGGAAAGGCTACCTCCAAACTGAGCTTTCATCTGGCGGATGGTTTCATCAAAATTAGAATTTTCATGTTCCAGGTGATTGATAGCAAATATTACAGGTGTATTATATTTGGAAGTATTTCTCCAGGCAATTTCAGTCCCAACCTCCACACCATTTTGTGCATTAATAACAACTACAGCTGTATCAACAACGCGAAGCGCTGCAATAACCTCTCCTACGAAATCATCAAAGCCAGGAGTGTCAATGATATTTATTTTCTTTCCGTTAAGCTCGGTATAAAGCACTGTTGAAAACACAGAGTTTTGGCGCTCCAGTTCGATTGGGCGATAATCAGAAACTGTATTTTTATCATCGATTGATCCGCGCCTGTTTATAATCCCGCCTTCGAAAAGCATGTCTTCAGCCAGCATGGTTTTCCCGGATTTAGCGCCTCCCACAAGGGCAATGTTCCGGATGTCTTTTGTTTGGTAAACCTTCATTTTACTATGATTCTTATATAATTAATATTGTTTCAAAAAAAGTGGGGCAAAAGTATAAAAAATCTAATCAATTATTAAACAAACCTTTATAATTCTTCGTTAATTTTCAGCGACGGTTAAATCGTAAACAATCTTACAGCTTTCCCAATATAGATTTAACCTCCGCCCATTTATCTTCATCCATTTTAGGTCCCACAACTTCTATTGTTTTTCCGGCGATAATAGATCCGATGACACCACATTTTTCCAACGGAAATTCCTTTATCAGTCCATAAATTAAACCTGCTGCATAGAGATCGCCTGCTCCAGTTGTGTCAATACTTTCAACAGGTATTGGAGCAACGCTATGTTTTTCTTTACCCCTTTTTACCAATGAGCCTTTTTTGCCTGTTTTTACTATAGCAATATTGCATAATTCAGAGAAATGGACAAGGGCATCATCCGGCTCTTTACCAGTAAATGACTTGGCCTCTTCTTCATTGGCAAAAACAATATCAACATATTTGGTAAGGATTTCCTTTAAGAATTCCAGGTTTTCTTCCACCACATTATAACTGGCCATGTCGAGGGTAACCGTTAAACCTTTTTCTTTTGCCAGTTTAACGGCTTTTTTTATCAAAGCATGATTCTGAACCAGGTACCCCTCAATATGGAAAAAATCATACCCATCAAACTGCTCTGCGGAAATATCATCAGGAGATAGTTCAACAGCAGCGCCCAGGTAGGTCGCAAAAGTTCTTTCCGAATCCGGACTGATGAGCGCCATCGCCTTTCCTGTGGGAGTCTTACTTTTTAATAGTTGCGGTGTAATACTACTATTGACCATATCTTGATGGAAAAATTCACCGAACTCATCTTCGCCCACTTTACCTATAAATCCGGTTTCAATTCCAAGCTTCGCTAATCCGTGAATGGTATTTGCAGCAGAACCACCAGAGGCTATCTGTTTTTTCAAATGGTTGGTTCCTGAATTAACCTTGTTGCTAAACTCAAAATCCACAAGCTGCATACTTCCTTTCGGAAGTTCAAATTGCTGTAATGTGTTATCGCTTTCCAGCGTTGTCATTATATCTACGAGGGCATTGCCCATTCCGAGTACTTTTGCCATATTTATGAATAATTTTCTGTCGTCCGTTAAAATTTCCGGCAAATGTATTGTTTATTTAGAATAAATATATAATTTTGCACTCGCATTTTTAAAATTCCTCTTTAGCTCAGCTGGTTAGAGCATCTGACTGTTAATCAGAGGGTCCTTGGTTCGAGTCCAAGAAGAGGAGCAGACAGGCCGGCAATATTTGCCGGCTTTTTTATTTAATTCAATTGTCCTAATTATCATCAGGAAAAGTACCATGCTCAGGCCAGGATTTAGGATTTTCCTTAATTTCTTTTAACAAAACCTCAACCCCTTTCATCAATTGAGCATCATATCCTTTTGCAACCTCTTTGGGTTGCAATTCTATAATAATGTCCGGT
>JAIOTR010000451.1 GCA_021106665.1 Bacteroidales bacterium | reverse complement strand
TAATATTTTCAGCTATTCTGCAAAGCAGAATTTAGTTCAACAGCAAATTATAGCACATAGCCGCTTTAGTGCTATCAAGGAAAATGATTAATAAAACTAACATACGAGTAATCAATAAATATACTGCAAGAGAACGGCTACGTGCCATATTTGCGGCACGTTGTATGCAATATGTGCCTTAACGAACATATAATTAAAAGAAGAAACAACTAGAACTTGATAAATAGAATGAGTGAATTTGATAATTTTATTACTAATCTTTCCGACCATGAACTTTCAATTTTTATTGGATACAGATACAATGGTTTTCTAGAAAATTCTAGAGAGAAAATCAAAAAAGAAATTATCAAGAGAAATTTATCAGCTCAAAATTTAGAGAACCTTTTTGACAAAAAAATAAATACTGAATCAAAAGATAAATCGAAAAATTGCCCAAGGTGTGGTTCTGACAAATTATTTTTAGAAACAGACTATGAGGAAAAAACAAAATTTCAATATATAACAGCTGAAGTTGCTATTGAAACAAACCGTTGTAGACTTTGTGGTTTCAACCCAGACAAAGAAACACCGAAGAATATTTTTGAAAGGGTAAAAAGAATTTTTAAAAACAACAAGACTGAGAGATTTATTAAATGGAAAACAATATAAAAAATACGGTGCATAACAAATCATAGCCCATAGCCGGTTTAGTTCTATCAAGAAAAATGAGTAGTAGTATAAACATACAAGTAATCAAGAAACAACCTGCAAGTGAACGGCTACGGGCCATATTTGCAACACGTTATGCCCAATGCTAAAAAGACAAGAATTAATTAATGACTAATTCAAAAGTTCATAAGGATGAAATTGACTGGTTGATTTCAATAGCAAGTACAACAGAAGATATTGAATTAAGAAATGAGTCATTGAAAAAATTAAAATCTTTTGGACTGACTGAATTACAAATTAAAGAAAGATCTAAAGAATTAGGATCAGGAGAAAAACAAAAACAAGCATTTGAAAAAGCCTGGAAAAAACAAGCTGAAAAGAACGCACTTGAAAATTACTCATTGATTGAAAAGATTAAAATCTTCTTATTCGGACCATATGAACTTTTTAAACATTTAAATAGTGGTTTGACTGAGTTAAAGGATTTCAATTATAAAATAAAACTTAGACAAAGACTTGTTCTTTTAATGGTAGGAACTCTTTTCTGGATTCTTTTAATCATTTCGACTTATAAGTATTATGAGTATCAAAGAAGTCAAGAAATCGAAAAATTAGAATTGGAAGAATAAAAATAATTAAAAGCACAGGGCATAACAGCAAGTCATATCACATAGCCGCGTAGCGGTCATTAAGACAAAGAATTGTAAATTTGAAAATAGTACAAATCAACATAAATCTGAGTAAGGAACGGCTACGTGCCATACTTGCAAACCGTTACCAGCAAGCAAAGAAAAAGAAACTGAATTAATGAATTTGAAAAATTATACCGTAACTGATACTAAATTCTGGAAAGGAAGGATTGATGATTTAGATGATATTGATTCATACAGGATGCATCAAATAATTAAACTATTTAATTTAAAAGACTTAAAGACCCTGAAAATTGATTCTTCAAAATTAAATATCTGTTTTTTAGCATATTGTTGCGACGAAGGAATAAAAAGAAACTTAGGCAGGACAGGTGCTAAACATGGACCAGAAGATATACGAAATGAGTTTGCAAATTTGCCAGTATCATTTGGTGACAAAACACTAATTTATGATGCTGGAAATCTATTTTGCGCAGACGGTCATATGGAAGAAGCCCAGGAACAATTGGGAATTGCCATTGAAAAAATCCTTGGAAATCATTTGTTCCCCATCGTATTGGGTGGCAGTCATGAATTGGCATATGGTCATTTTAATGGTATTGTTAATCATTTAAAAAAACAAACCAAGAACAGTTCGAAAGTTGGAATTATAAACTTTGATGCTCATTTTGACCTCAGACCTTATGACAATCATGGCTCCTCTGGAACAATGTTTTCTCAAATAGCTGATAAATGCTTGAAAGAAAATCAGAAGTTTGATTATCTGTGCTTAGGAATTCAAACTTCCGCTAATACCAAGAGCCTTTTTAAAAAAGCAAATTCACTTGGAGTTAAATATGTTCTTGCAAAAGAATTCATTGAATCCAATCAAGATAGTATTTCAACTAAAATAAAGGATTTTATTAATGACCATGACTATATTTATCTAACTCTTTGCAGTGATGTGTTTAATTCTGCATTTGCTCCTGGAGTATCATCTTTGCAACCATTTGGCTTAAATCCAGAACTGACACTCATATTTATTAAAGAAATATTAAAATCTAAAAAAGTAATCAGTTTTGATATCGCTGAAGTTTCTCCTCGATTTGACCATGATAAAAGGACTGCAAAACTTGCAGCAATAATAATATATGCAGTAATTAATAGCCTCAGTGAATAATTTAATTAGAGAATTGCCAGCTGGTAACAGCACCTATATCACATGGCCACATTTGGGTCATCAAGACAAATGAATAGTAAATAAACATACAAGTAATCAACATAAATTCGAGTAGTGAACGGCTACGTGCCATACTTGCAACACGTTAGGCACACTCTGAAACATCTTGGAAATCTATGATTTAGAAAATTCATATTTTAAATTAAAATTTAAACAATAATAAAATGGAACATTTAGCGACAATAGGTATTTTTTTTGCGGGTCTGGGCATCTTACTTTTCAGTTTTGGAATCTTTTGGTTTGTATCAGTTTATCAAAAAATAAATTCCCCAAAAGAGAATAAAGAATAATAATTAGAAAATACTTTATCAGGAGTCCTGAAATCTAAGCATCAATATTCGCGTACTTGGCATTCTTTTCAATAAACTCTCGGCGGGGTGGTACCTCATCGCCCATCAGCATGGAGAAAGTACGGTCGGCTTCAGTACCATTTTCAATGGTAGCCTGCCTTAATGTTCTAAATTCCGGGTCCATTGTAGTACTCCACAATTGCTCGGCATTCATCTCTCCCAAACCTTTATAACGCTGTATATGTATTCCCTTGTCTGAACCGTTATCGGAGAATTCTTTTACAGTTTCATTCCGTTCCTCTTCAGTCCAGCAGTACTTTTGTTTGTTTCCTTTTTTTATCAGGTAAAAGGGAGGGGTGGCAATATAAACATAACCGTATTCAATAAGTTCTTTCATGTAGCGAAAGAAAAATGTAAGCAACAAAGTGGCGATATGGCTTCCATCAATATCCGCATCCGTCATGATGATGATCTTATGATACCGGAGTTTTTCCAGGTTCAGGGCTTTGCTGTCCTCTTCCGTCCCAATTGAAATCCCAAGGGCAGTAAACATATTCCTGATCTCCTCATTCTCAAAGATCTTATGTTGCATGGCTTTTTCAACATTCAGGATTTTACCACGTAAAGGCAAAATAGCCTGAAACTTTCTGTCCCTGCCCTGTTTGGCTGTTCCACCCGCTGAATCACCCTCCACCAGGTAGATCTCGCAAAGGCTTGGGTCTTTTTCCGAACAATCGGCAAGTTTTCCTGGCAAGCCGGTATTGGATAAAACATTTTTACGCTGCACCAGTTCACGTGCTTTGCGGGCTGCATGACGGGCTGTAGCTGCAAGGATCACTTTATTTACAATGGTTTTGGCTTCTTTTGGATGCTCCTCTAAGTAATAGGCAAGGTGTTCACTCACCATCTGGTCAACTAAACCCATCACCTCTGAATTACCCAGCTTGGTTTTCGTCTGGCCTTCAAACTGCGGTTCTGCAACTTTAACAGAAATAATAGACGTTAGTCCTTCCCGGAAGTCATCACCGTTGATATCAAACTTCAATTTGGCCAGCATCCCCGATTTTTCAGCATAGGACTTTAATGTACGGGTTAGCCCCCTTCTAAATCCCGAAAGGTGCGTTCCACCTTCGTGTGTATTGATATTATTCACATAAGCGTGGAGATTTTCGGCAAAAGAAGTATTGTATTGCATTGCAATTTCTATAGGGGTTCCATTTTTCTCCCCTTCAATTGAAATTGGGTCATTCATTAATTTTTCCCTGGTGGCATCAAGGTAATTGATAAAATCCTTTAAACCTTCCTCTGAATAGTAGGTGTCGGAAATAAAATTCCCTTCTTCATCTTTATTACGTTCATCAGTAATGGAGAGTGTAATTCTTTTATTAAGAAATGCAAGTTCCCTTAACCTCGATGACAAAATATCGTAATTGTATTCCGTTAAAGTAAAAATTCCTGCATCAGGAAAAAAGGTAACATCTGTCCCTGTTTTTTCTGTCTCTCCAATTACTTTTACATCATACTGAGGTATTCCTTTCATGTATTCCTGGATAAATACTTTTCCTTCCCGGTAAACAGTTGCCTTTAAATTTTCTGAAAGTGCATTCACACATGAAACACCAACTCCGTGCAATCCGCCTGATACTTTGTAAGAACCTTTGTCAAATTTCCCTCCTGCATGAAGCACGGTCATAACCACCTCAAGGGCTGATTTGTTTTCCTTTTCATGCATACCGGTAGGAATTCCACGGCCATTATCCGTTACAGTTATGGAATTGTCTTCATGGATAAAAACTTCAATGGTATCACAAAAACCGGCAAGCGCCTCATCAATTGAATTATCAATCACTTCATAAACCAAATGGTGCAATCCTCTTGAACTGAGATCACCGATGTACATCGCAGGCCTTTTCCTGACGGCTTCAAGTCCTTC
>JAIOTR010000552.1 GCA_021106665.1 Bacteroidales bacterium | reverse complement strand
GTAATCGCCTACATCCCTGGCTGCACTTTCTTCAATTTGTTTTTTGAATAACTTGGTTTCGATATACGGGAGTTTGCTAATTATTAAGTCCTTGTAAATTTCTTCTTCAATAATTACTTCGCTTAAGTTTCGGGTTATAGGGTTTAATACTAAATTTAGTTCAACTTTTTCTCCTGCTTTTAAAGTGACCTCTTGTGTTTGTTTTTCATAGCTCAAATGCCTAACTACTATTGAATATTTATCAGGTTTCAAATTATCGAATTGAAAATATCCATTATAATCTGACGTGATTCCTTCACCAAGATCCTGAAGAATAACCTCTGCATTTTCAATTGGTTGGGATGTCTCTGAATCAATAATAAAACCGGAAATTATTCCTGTAACTTGAGCATGCGTTAGTGTGGAAATAAAATACAAAAAAATTAGAAAAACAATTCTCCTCATAAGAACATATGTAAATAAATAATTATAATGAATATGTCTATCAGGCAAATTTATATTATTTTTCGTATCCTTTTGAACAAATCGTAGTATAATTGACTTATATTTTTGTAACAAAACTTTTAGTTATGTTAAAGATTTTACGAAAACTTCTGTTAACCACTGTTTTATTGCTTCCATTAACATTTATTTCTTTTGCCGATCAACCTCCCGATCCGGGTGGTGGAGGCCCGGGTGGTGGTGATTTACCTGTTGGTGGCGGTTCTCCAATTGGGAGTGGGTTGGTTTTGCTTTTATCACTTGGAATGGGTTATGGAGCGAAAAAAGTGTACCAAAACAAGAAACGATTTAGTCGATAATAAGATATACTCTACGATATGAAAGGAAGCGGTTTCATCAATAAGATGAGGCCGCTTTTGCTTTTCCTGGTATTTGTATCAAATCTTTACACATGTGATATTTACTTCTCAAGGAATAAATTTTCGGACAGAAAGAATTCCTGAAATCTTAATTTTATGTGAACAATCAGATTTACATATTTTTATATTGAGATATTATCTAATTTTGCACATCCTTTTAAAACAATTAAGAATACCCGGTATATGAGTTATATCAAATTCGATAAGAATCAGTTAGTAAATCTTGAGTATTCCCTTACAAAAGAACTATTGCGTTCAAACAGGGCAGGCTCTTATGCCAGCACTACAATTACAGGATGCAATACCAGGAAATATCATGGACTGTTGGTGAGTTTGCAACCACAAATTGATAACCAGCATCATGTTTTTTTATCCTCTTTTGATGTAACAGTAATTCAAAGAAATGCTGAATTTAATTTGGGGATCCATAAATATGGTGATGACGTTTATGACCCGGGAGGGCATAAATATATCAGGGATTTTAATTCGGAACCCATCCCAAAATTAACATACAGGGTTGGGGGAGTAGTGCTCTCAAAAGAAAGGGTGTTTGCGGCCAACGATGACAGGATTTTGATTAGATATACATTGGAAGATGCACATTCACCCACTAAATTGAGGTTTAAACCTTATTTGGCATTCCGAAGCGTCCATTCCCTGAGCAAAGCAAATGAGGATGTTGATACATCTTTTAAAAGGGTCAAGAACGGCATAAGTGTTAAGATGTATGAACCCTATTCTCCATTGTTCATGCAGTTTTCTAAAAATGTCAAATTTGTTCATAACTCCAACTGGTATTATGGATTGGAATATTCGAAAGAGAAAAGCAGGGGATATGATTCTAATGAAGATCTGTTTGTACCGGGCTTTTTTGAAGTTGAAATTAAAAAGGGAGAAAGCATTGTATTTGCTGCCGGGCTTGAGGAAATTGCATCTACCAGCCTGAAGCCTTTATTCGCTAAAGAAACGGATATCAGGATTCCAAGGGATAGTTTTGAGAATTGTTTGATCAATGCAGCACAGCAGTTTATTATTCAGAGGCCTGATAAGATTGATTTAATAGCAGGTTATCATTGGTTTAATATCAGTGCTAGGGATACATTTGTTGCACTTCCGGGTTTAACATTAACACAAAATGATCCGAGAACTTTTCTTGCTATTGTTGATTCTATGGTTCAGCGTATGCAGGGCCCGTTTTTTCCGAACAACAGAATAGGCAGTGAATTCATTTATAATTCTGTTGATGCTCCCTTGTGGTTTTTCTGGGCATTACAACAATATGTGCTTTTTACAGGAGATATAAAAACTATCTGGAAGATGTATAAAAAGGTTATGTCACTTATTTTGGGCGATTTTAATAAAGGAACATCCTTCAATATTCATACACTGGATAATGGATTATTATATGCAGGAGAAGAAAATGATGTACTAACCTGGATGAATGCTAAAATAGATGAAAAGCCGGTTATTTACCGCAATGGCTTGGCTGTGGAAGTAAATGCATTGTGGTATAATGCCATCAGGTTTTATATTGAATTGGCTGAACAGGCCAAAGAAACTAAAGGTTTAAATGTTTGGCGCAAAATAGCAAAAGATATTGAAGGATCATTCTTAAATACATTTTGGGATGAGGAGAAAGGTTATCTTGCTGATGTGGTCAGGGGTGATAAAAAAGATTTCAGCGTAAGACCCAACCAGGTTATTGCAACATCCTTGCCGTTCAGCCCAATTATAGATGAAATTAAGAACAGAATTTTACAAATTGTAGAATTGGAATTATTAACTCCAAGAGGATTACGAACCTTATCTCCCAAGAATCTAGACTACAAAGGTATTTACAAAGGAGATATAATCGCACGGGACAGCGCTTATCATAATGGTTCGGCTTTTCCATGGTTATTGGGGCAGTTTGCTGATGCTTACTTAAAAATACACGGTCAAAGCGGATTAAGCCTGATAAAAAATCTATATAAAGGATTTGAGGATGAAATGGTGGAAGCAGGGATTGGAACAATTTCAGAGTTGTATTATGGAGATCCGCCACACAAGGGCAAAGGAGCAATATCACAGGCATGGAGTGTTGCAGAATTGTTGAGAATTAATCATTTAATAAAATATTACGAGGACAATACCAATCACAACCAATGAAAGTATTAATGTTTGGGTGGGAATTTCCACCGCACATCTCAGGAGGGCTCGGTACGGCATGTTATGGAATGACCAAAGGATTGCTGAAGCAGGGCGCTGAAGTGTTGTTTGTTGTGCCGAAAGCTTATGGTGATGAGGATCAGCGGGCTGTGCGGTTGATCAATGCCAGTGATGTTACGGTTGATGTAACGGATACAGAGTTCAGGCAGTTTGCTAAAAACTTCACCTATATGGAGGTTGGTTCCAATCTTGTTCCATATCTTGATCCGGAAGAATTTGAAAAGATAAAAAATGAATCCAAACTTGAAAAAGAATTAAGAAAGAAATCAATATATTCCAAGAATTTTGAGTTTTCAGGTAAATATGGAGAGAACCTCATGGAAGAGGTTTCACGTTATGCTTTGGTAGCAGGTTCCATTGCTGCCAATTATGATTTTGATGTAATTCATGCCCATGACTGGCTAACATATTATGCCGGGATTGCAGCACAAAAAGTGAGTGGTAAACCATTGGTCGTTCATATTCATGCTACTGAATTTGACCGGACTGGTGAAGAGGTTAATACCATTGTTTTTGATATTGAGAAAAACGGAATGAGCGCTGCTGACAGGGTGATTGCAGTGAGTAATCTTACCCGTAAGATCGTTATTGAAAGGCATGGAATTGATGCGAAAAAAGTTTTCACTGTCCACAATGCCATCGATCCGGTGGATAAGCCTGAAGTTTTGGAGATAAAGAAAATATTAAAAGAAAAGGTTGTTACATTTTTAGGAAGGATCACATTTCAGAAAGGGCCTGAGTATTTTATTGAAGTTGCCCACAAAATTCTTGAAAAAGATAGGAATGTAAGGTTTGTTATGGCGGGTTCTGGTGATATGTTAAATAAAATGATACGTCGGGTTGCCCAACTAAAAATCGCTGATAGATTTCATTTTACAGGATTTTTAAGAGGAGAAGCTGTTGACCGGATGTTTGCCCTGAGCGATGTGTTTGTGATGCCCTCGGTATCCGAACCTTTTGGGCTTGTTCCTTTAGAGGCAATGCGTACCAATGTTCCGGTTATAGTTTCAAAACAATCGGGTGTTGCCGAGGTATTGAAACATGCCATCAAAGTTGATTTCTGGGATGTGAATGGAACGGCGGATGCCATTTGGGGCTTGTTGCATTACAAATCTTTATCCGAAATGTTTATAAAATATGGAAAGGATGAAGTAGACAGCCTGAAATGGGAAAATGCTGCGGTGAAGATTATGGATGTTTACAGGGACGCGGTGAATCATTAGTCACTGGTTACTGGTTATTAGTTAATTGGTTAAAGTACATGGTTGGTGGGGAAAAGATATAATGGTAGAAGTAAAAAGTTTTGGATTTTGAATTTTGGTCTTTGAACATTGTTTATATCATAGGTATCACTATGTGAGAATTTAGGTATTAGGAATTAGAGTTTAAAACATATGAAATCAATTTGTTTTTATTTTCAGGTGCATCAGCCATTCAGGCTTAGAACTTATCGGTTTTTTGATATGGGTGTGGATCATAATTATTATGATGAATTCCAAAATAAGTCCATAGCGCAAAGAATAGCTAAAAAGTGTTATTTGCCCACCAATAAGCTGATGCTGGATTTGATCAAAAAGCATGGCAAGAAATTTAATATTGCATATTCCATTTCGGGATTGGCTATTGAACAATTTGAAAGATATGCACCGGAAGTGATCGAAAGTTTTAAAACGCTTGCCGCATCAGGAAATGTGGAATTTCTTGCTGAAACATATGCACACTCGCTGGCTTCTTTAAGGAGCAAAGATGAATTTAAAAGACAGGTTGAACTTCACAGTAATAAAATAGAGGAACTTTTCGGACAGAAACCGGTTACTTTTAGAAATACTGAGTTGATTTACTCTGATGGCATAGGAGAGATGGTTGCGGAAATGGGTTATAAAACTATTTTAACGGAAGGTGCTAAACATGTCTTGGGATGGAAAAGCCCGAATTTTGTTTATCGGCATGCAACTGTTCCTGATCTGAAAGTGTTGCTCAAAAACTATCGTTTAAGTGACGATATAGCATTCCGGTTTTCTGATCAGGGTTGGAACGAGTGGCCTTTGACTGCTGAAAAATATACTCAATGGTTGAATGATATTGATAAAGAACAACCTGTTGTGAACCTGTTTATGGATTATGAAACCTTTGGGGAGCATCAATGGAAGGATACCGGTATATTTGATTTTATGAAGTCTTTACCGGCAAAGGTTTTCGCAGAAACAGGTTATACCTTTGCCAAACCGAAGGATATAGCTAGGAAACTTGAATCTGTGGATACTATCCATGTTCCAAATCCCATCTCCTGGGCTGATGAAGAAAGAGACCTGACTGCAT
>JAIOTR010000378.1 GCA_021106665.1 Bacteroidales bacterium | reverse complement strand
GGCATGACCTGACCGAAAAGAAAGCATATGAAGAAGAACTTGAACATATTCATAAAGAGCATCTGATCGCGATCAATGAAGCACAGGAAGAAGAACGTATGAGGATAGCGACTGATCTGCATGATGGTCTTGGTCAAACACTGTCGGCCATTTCATTTTCAATTCAGAATTTAAATACTGACGATAAAGGGAATTCTTCATCAGTGGTTAAAATTCAGGAACAAATAGATTCAGCAATAAAAGAGGCAAAAAACCTTGCACACAACCTAATCCCTATTATGATTAAGGATTTTGGCCTTGTTGCAGCCATTGAAAACCTCATAAACAAGGCCAATGATGTTTATAAAACAAAATTCAGGTTCAATTCATATGACTTTAAAGATCGTATCGACCCTAAACTTGAGAAAGCCATCTATCGAATTTGTCAGGAATCATTGACAAATATTGTCAAACATGCAAAGGCAAACAATGCCTCTTTCCAACTTTTCAGAGCACAGGGTTTTATTGTTTTAGTAATTGAAGATGATGGTGTTGGTTTTGACTTGAAAGCTTATGATTCAGGTAATAAGAAGATCGGTATTGGATTAATAAGTATTCGGGAAAGGATTGCTTCATTTAACGGCACCTTCTCCATTGACTCACAAGCGGAAAAAGGTACTGAGCTTATCATTGAAATTCCATGTCGAAAAAAAGCTGTTTATGAAAAAAATTAACATTCTGATCGCAGATGACCATGAAGTAATTCATAATGGGATACGGGATATTTTAAGATCGAATATTAGATACAGTATTATTGGAAATGCTTACGATGGTGAAGAAGCGATTGAAAAGGCGCTACAATTAAGACCGGATATTATTTTCATGGATATTTCCATGCCCAAACTCAGTGGAATCGAAGCCATTAAAATTATTATAAAAAAACTTCCAAATACAAAAATACTGGCACTTACACAGCATGATGAAAACGAATATGTTGTTCAGATACTCAGGGCAGGCGGACACGGATATTTGCTTAAAAATTCAAAAAAGGAGGAATTTATTGAAGCTGTAGAGTCGGTACTCCAAGGCAAACGGTACTTAAGTAATCAATTATCTGAGCAGATGATCAATAATGTTCTTGAGCAATTATCAGATAATGAAATAACAGATCAAGAAGAAATACATCTTACAAGAAGAGAAATAGAAATAATCCAAAAGATCGCCGATGATAAAAGCAACCAGGAAATTGCTGATGAATTGCATTTAAGTGTGAGAACAGTTGAAACGCACCGCAGGAATTTAATGCAAAAGCTAAAAGTTAATTCTGTGGTTGCGCTGCTCAAATATGCTGCACAGCATAATATAATTTCCTTTGATTGACAAACAGCGAAACAGCGAAACCCTTCCAGTCATTTTTTTCATATACGGCTATATAATTACAAAACTACGTAGTTTATGGTATAAAAAATTACGTAGAAGATGCTATTGCATAAAATAGAACATCAGTCTATTTTTGCTTCGTATTAGAAAACATTTATCTATCTATATTAATAATTAAATATTTGTACTATGAAAAAACTTCTACTATTTCTTTTCTCAACAACGATCTTACTATCCGGCAGTGGGTTGTTAACAGCACAGGACTGGGTTGGATCAGAGGCGTGTCAGCAATGTCATTCAGAAAAATACAATTTTTGGGTAGCATCAGGACATCCTTACAAATTTACCGTAATTGAAAATGGTCAGCCACCAGTTTATCCGCCAGAAGCTTTCAATTATCAGGTTTCCTGGATGACAAATCTTGGTGATGGTTCACACACATGGGATGATATTGCCGGCGTTATTGGCGGTTATGGATGGAAATCCCGTTTTGTTGGAAATGATGGCCATATCGTTGGTACAGCCGGAAGTGCCTACAGTACCGGATTAGGTCATAATCAATTCAATTTTTATGGCGGAGAAGATCATGGCTGGGTGGATTATCATCCTGGTGATGAAAAGATTTACAATTATGGCTGTTTTAAATGTCACACCACAGGAGGGGATATGACGGGAACATGGTTAGCAGGAGTTGACGGACTGGGCACATTTACCGAAGGTGGAGTTGGTTGCGAAAGTTGCCATGGCCCGGGAGGAGACCATGTTAACACCCTCTCAGCCGATGATATTGACAAAGTTTATGAATTTGCACATCAGGATAATAGTATCGGCGGATTACAAATTGGAGATGATGTTCAAACCCCTGATCCAGACAGCGATGATATTAACTTTCTGTGTGGTACTTGCCATAACAGAAGTTACACGAGTCCGATTAATTCAAGCGGTGGTTTTATCAAACATCACGAACAATGGGATGAGTTTGTTGCAACAAAACATTTTAAAGAACAAGGTATGGATTGTTCTCAATGCCATAATCCACACAAAAGGGTTATATGGGATGGTGATGGTATAATAATGACTTGCGGAACTTGTCATCCCAATCAGGTAAACCATATCGATCATGATGGAGATGCTACATGCCTTGATTGTCACATGCCCTTTGCAGCCAAATCAGGAACTACCAGAGGTGAAAGTGGGTTTAAAGGTGATGTCAGATCACATCTTGTGAAAATTATTCCTGATACTGAGTCAATGTTTACAGAAGATGGAAGTGCGGTAAAAGATGATGAAAACAGACCGGCTGCCTTAAGCCCTGCTTATGCTTGTCTTGGTTGTCATAATGATGATCCTGATGATGACATTCCGGACAAAACACTTGAGGATGCTGCCGAACAGGCTGCTGGAATGCATAATGAGACTTCAATAGCTGAAAGAGAAAGTATTGAAATTGGAATTTATCCAAATCCAACTTTTGGCCCGACTAAAATAAACTTCACATTGCCAAATTCTGAGATCATTTCACTTACTATTTATAATGCTTCAGGACAGGTGGTTTATTCATTAATAAATGAAGTTAAATCTGCCGGTGACCAGCATATTTCATGGGATGGTAATAGTAACACCGGAGCTGACATAACACCAGGATATTATTTCGTAAATATTTCATCCAACAATTTTTCATCAGTTGAAAAACTAGTCTTGGTCAAATAATATTTTCAGATAAAACATTTATTGACTCTCCAAGTCTAAAAAATGTTGTTTTCAACCTCGTTTCCGTAAAAGGAAACGAGGTTGTTTTATTAAGAATAGTTAACCGGGAATATAACTTTCCAGGCAAATATCTCATTAAAGATTTCTAATCTTCAAAATTTAAATTAAATTTGAGCACTGAATGAAGGCTACTAAGTAAATGATTTCGAATTGGTATAACATAAAACAAAATATAGTTTGTTTGTTTTTCGTGCTAATACCCTTTTTGGCATTGGGCCAATCACACAATCATTGGACCCGAAGTTTTAATGAAGAATCCTCACTTTTATCAGGCGCTGTGGTTGGTGGTGGTTCTGGCCCTGCAGCCATTTATTACAACCCATCCAGCATTGCTGAAATAAACGAATCGAAATTTTCTTTACATGCCAGTTTATTCTCTTATAATTTTTGGGAAGTTCAAAATGCATTAGGTGATGGTGTTGATTTAAATTTCTCAAGAGGAATTATTGAACCACGGTTTATTTCATACATGATCAAGCCAAAAAATCATCCTGAATGGAGCCTTGAGATTGCCTTTTTAAATAATGAAAATTATCATTTGGAGATAACACAATCGGTTGACAAAAACATTGATATATTAGAAGAACTGCCAGGCGATGAGCGATACTATTCATTTTTTCAATATTCAAATAGTTATCGTGATGATTGGTTAGGTATAGGAGGTTCATTGAAATTAAGTCCAAAATTTTATATAGGCACCAGTATGTTTATCTCCGTTAAGTCACTTGATTACAGGTATGCATTGGAGATTGAAGCTTTCCCCCTGGATTCTGTTTTTATTAATAATCAATACGTCCCGTTCTATTCTGCCAACTACTTAACAATGGACTATGTTAGTTACAATGATTACAGATTACTATTTAAGATCGGATTGTTATATAAAACGGATAGGTTCAGTATCGGTATTAATTTTACGACTCCTTCCATCGGCGGTATTTATTCAGATGGTAAAACAGTGACGCGAAATGAGAAACAAAGTAATATTACATTGGAAACAGGAGAACCTTTACCTGATTATGTGCTGGTTGAATACAAAGAAAAAAATGATGTTTTTGTAAATTCAAAAAGTCCTTTATCGGTGGC
>JAIOTR010000163.1 GCA_021106665.1 Bacteroidales bacterium | reverse complement strand
ATTATATCATTGATGTTTTCAAAACGATGCATCCGCTGAACCGGTTTTTAAACAAAGCGCTGGATTAAAACTCGTTCATGGTTTTTTCCTGAGATATAACTCCTTGCTTTCAATTGAATATTTTCCATTCCATTTTGATGGTAAAATTTTTTTGTGGTTTGTAATTCACCATAGGCATTATTACGAAATAAGTTGGACAAAGCAGGCGATGTTATTTTGTGCGGTAACAAGGCAAAAAACGTAGACATAGCCGTAGCTATGGCGAGGCTTTTTAACACAGTTAGCGTGCAAAAGAACAAGCCGGAATGGTCAAGTTATTTCGTAACAATGCCATAAGGAAAAATAATGTATTTTTAGCATCCGAATTATTAATCTGAAAATTATGATTAACTTGTTGGTCGCCGATGATCATGAAATCTTTATCGATGGATTGAAGATTGCTTTGAATGATGTTCCCGATATAAATATCAAGAATACTGTTAAGAATGGAATAGAAGTTCTGAATGAATTAGAATATGCAGAATACGACATTGTATTGCTGGATGTTAATATGCCCGAAATGGATGGCGTGGATTGTGCCAGAAAATTATGTAAAATGAATACCGGGACTAAAGTGCTAATTTTATCTCAGTTTGGAGATAAGAAATTGGTTGACAAGCTATTAAAATATGATATTGATGGTTATCTATTAAAAAGTTCAACCAAAGAGGAAATTATAAAGGCGATCAGGGATGTTAACAACAATATAAAGTATTTCTCAGAAGAAATTAAATCTGAAATTAGTCACAAGAACACCATCACAAGTCGCTACGATTATTATAAGTGCAAGTTTTCAAAGCGGGAAACGCAAATTCTAAATTTGATTTGTCAGGGATTGATCAACAGTGAAATAGCAAACGAGCTTAATTTAAGTCAGCATTCTGTTGAAACCTTCAGGCAACGGATAATGATGAAATCGGGGATGAGAAATACTGCAGAATTGGTTAAATGGGCTATTGAAAACGACATAATAGAATAATCGTTCATTTATTTTATAAAATTTCATTTTGTAGCAACTTCTTGCTACAAATTCTATAAAAGGCTTTAATAACTTTGACAACAATTCAAAGTATCTTTTTTATTACGTCAGAGATGTAGTGTTTAACCTAAAATTTTGTAACATGAACAATTACAAGCCTTATTCCTATTTGTACAAACATGAATCGGAGCCAGCAAAATTAAAATCACGTTTTATTACACAGATACCGGCAGATAAAAAATTAGCCCTTCGGTCAGGTGATCCAAGCACAGTTGGCAGCATAACTTATATCAGGTATAATATTGAAAATGAACTGGGATCTTCTTTGCGCCAGGAAGAGTTTAAAAACGAATTCAGCTGGGATGGAAATTCACATGAAGTACATGTGGTAATAGGCAGTGGAAGTGATGATGGGGGTGGTGAATCTGTTATGGGTTCAGATGATGCTGAAGTTTTTTAATATATTTAGATACTGTATCCTTTACGATAATATCTAATTTTAAGGTTGCAAAAAGTTATAAAATTATGATTAGACCCTTATTTTTTTCGCAACCCATTTTATTTGTTATAATTTTTTTAATCTACAATAAAACTTATTGTAATGCTCCAATACAAGATACTAACACTATACAGCAAGTTTTAAATCTTCCTAATGACACAGTTAAAGTAAATAAACTTATTTCTACTGCCGACTCAATTTCAAAATCAAATCCTCAAACATCTCAAAACTTATTATTAAATGCATCAACTTTATCAGAAAAATTAAATTATCCTCTGGGAATTGGAAAATCGAATTATTTGATGAGTGTCTTCCTTTATAAGCAGGGCAATTATGACTCTGCCGAACATATTAGTAATTCTGCTAATAAAAACTACCAGATCATTGGTCACAAAATAGGACTAGCCTCAAGTTATAATGTCTTGGGATGTATTTACAGGAGGAAAGGATATTTATCAACTTCTTTGGAATATCACATGAAAAGTTTATCAATATTTTCTTCAATACACGACTCTACAGGTCTTGCAAAAACTTACAATTTTATTGGGATAATACATAAAGAAATGGCTCAATACGATAGTGCTATTATTTACTATTTAAACCAAATTCGAATTTCTGAAGATATTGATTTTATGGATGGATATTTAAGTGGATTGATTAATGCTGGTCAGGTATTTTATGAATTAAAAGAGTATAGAAAGGCCAAGAATTATTTATTGAAAAGTGTTGAGATAAATAGTGAGATAAAAAATAAAATAAATCTTGCTCATGCATTAAATAAACTCGGAATGATTGAATATTATTTAGGAAATGAAGATTCAGCATTAAATAATTTTGAAAAAGCATTAGCAATCTATGATGCTGTAAATTCAAAGTCAGGCCTTGGATGGGTAATAATGAATATGGGATTTTTATTTGAACAAAATAAAGAATATTTGAAAGCATTATTAAAATACGAGGAAGCAAAATCAAACTTTATGGAACTAGGATTAATTTCTGGAGTTTTAAAAGCAAGAATAAACATTGCTGTAATCAATAAGAAACAAAGGAATTTCCAATTTGCACTTAAACAATATGATACTTGCCTTGCAATTGCAAGAGAAATAGATGCTAGGGACGAACTGCTTAAGATCTATGACAACATCCATAAAACCTATAGGGAAATGGGAAATAATGACAAGGCCCTGGAGTACCTGGATAAATATGTGGCCTTGAATGATTCTATTTTCAACCTTGAAAAAGCTGAAATAATAGCCGACCTAGAACTTAAATACGAAAAGGAAAAAAACGAAACACAAATACTTACCCTCAGCAATGAAAACCTGCAAAAAGACCTTGAACTAAAAAAAGAATCCAACCGCAAAAATATGTATATGGCCGGGGGTGGACTGTTTTTCCTAATTACAGTATTTTCTGTTTTATACTTTAGGCAAAGGATAAAGAAAAACAAACAGTTGGCCGAACAAAAGCTGATGAAAGCAGAAGAGGAAAAGAAACTTTCATCTGCCCAGGCTTTGCTTGAAGGGCAGGAAGAAGAACGAATGCGTGTTTCAAAGGAGTTGCACGATGGCGTCGGGGTGTTACTGTCAACAGCCAATCTCTATTTAAGTTCTGTGGCTGAAGATGAGACTAAAAACAAGGAATTGTTATCCAAAGCGCATAAGATAGTTACTGATGCAAATCTGGATGTGCGAAAAATATCAAGGAACTTAATGCCTACAGTATTATCAATGAGCGGTCTGGACGACGCCCTAAACGACTTAATAGAAAACATTGATATTCTACCGGATAAATACGGTGAGTTTCATGTTTCGGGAGAGACTGTTCGCTTGAGCAAACCGAGGGAAGTTATGGTTTACCGGCTTGTACAGGAACTCATAAGCAATACCGTGAAACACGCCCATGCCGAAACGGTTGACCTGGAACTGGAATACAAACCTGCTGAACTGATCATTATTTATAAGGATGATGGTCTCGGGTTTGATTTTGATAAAGAAATGAGTAAAAAGTCAGTGGGATTAAAAAGCATTAAATCCAGGATAGATTTCCTGAAAGGATCAATGACCTTCAGCTCAAAAAAGGGAGAAGGGGCTACGTTCAGGATAAGCATTCCCGTTGAAATTGAGGGATGAACCATCTTTGTTGTTTAATGAAAAATGCTGATATACCCAAAATACTATTCCTCAAAAATTAATAATTATCTGAAGGACACCTCGACACTGTTAGAACCATCTGGGATATCAATACTAGTTACTCTTTGAGTATCATCGCCATTGCCTGGAATAACTAATCCACCGTTTCCTCTCATTACCATTCGAAATACGACCGGAACATGATCAGATACATTATCTGAAAAGTCCCGTATTGATGTGTCAAGTCGGACAATGGCCGCATCATCACCTGATATGTCTCCTGCTACGACATCCCGGCTTATAATAATATGATCAATTAGTGAACGATGAGAATTACCCACATATGAAATGGCATCTGTAGTGGAATCATCAGCTGTCATTGCAAAAAGGTCGGGAGTTTGTGTTAAGGATAATAGAACATCATTATCCAATTGTTCATTGAAATCCCCACCAAGTACAACCGGAAGGTTTTCGTTTTGACGAATATCTTCAATTATTTCAGCAAGTTTCTCAGAAGCTAATTTTCTTCTCGATCTACTTTGTGCATCACCAAACGCTTTCAGGTGTACTACTATCATAATAAATTTCACATCAGTCTGGTTCCCAGCACTTACAACACATTCCGCAAACAATGGATGTCGTGGAAAAGCAGTCTTTCCACTTGTCGTCTTAGCATTTAATCGATCCTCGTGCCTATCGGCGATATCCCCTCGGAGGACAATATCTGTAGTATCATCATCATACAATATGGCAATATCCTGGCTACCGGGTACATTTAACATAACATAATTCATATTGTCGCCACTTTCTGAGAGTTTGTCTATCAGTCTGTCCAAAGCTTCAGATTGAACCTCTGTTAAACCCATGGCATCCATTGATAGACGTGAAATTACATCAGCGACATCGTTGACACGCTCGTTGGTAATACCATTGTTAAAATGTTCAATGTTCCAAAAGCCAATATCAGCAAAATCAGGTGTTCCCTGGAAATCAGGAACCTCAACTTCTTGACTATCATTAGGATTTTCTACTCCAAATACATCAAAAAAGCCAAGATAAGGGGAAGTATCCGTAATAGAATCAACAACAGCCTTAAGTCCTTCATTTCGTCTACTGCCATTTCTGTAAAGGTTTAATAGGTATGCTACAATAGCAGAAATACGAACTCCTTCGTTTATAGCTTGATCATCACTGTCTTCATACCAACCTGCATGATGAAGTGCAATCAGTTCCCAGTTATTATTAAAAACGGGCGATCCTGAAGAGCCTGGTTCTGTATCAGTACGGTAATGTATTACCTTGTTTTTTATTCTTAGTACTTTATTATCGTGAATAGCAATTTCTTTTTTTCTCGCTTTGGGGTGTTGAATAATATTTACCCTTTCATTTCTTGTAACTGTTGCAGGATTTCTTAGCAATTGTACAGGAATAATTTCATCTAAACGAGAATCATTACATCCAACAATTGTAAAGTCAAGTTCCTGATGAGTAAGAAAGAAGCGATCCGGATCAAGTGCAATACGAATCAACTCCTCTCCTTTTTCATAACCAAATTCTGCAATACTGGTGGCAGAAATCTCTTGATTTCTTAATACATGGTTGTTCGTAATGATGAGGTTTTTTGTTATTAGAAAACCCGTACCATACCCTCGCGGACTTTGGTCACCACCAACTTTGATCCGGCATACGGCATCCGATTTAGTTGCTCCATCAGTAAGAAATCTGGCCGGAAGGAAATCTGCTCCCATATGTATTTTTTCAAAAAATTTATCGATCCCGGCTTCCAATGATTTTCGAACTTTTTTTGTTTTAACAACGCCTTGTTCAGGCTTAACAAAAATACGGGAACGTCGACCAACTAAACGTCGAAAAGTTTCCGGATCAAGATCATTCGCACTTTTCAGGAAAAAATTTTTTCCCGGGCATAGCGGTATTTTACTTTTTTTAGATTTCATAGGTACCTCCTTATTTAATAAATGTTAAACATCATTTTTAGCTTGTTATTTTCGCTAATACGAGCTTAATTATTTTGGTTTTGGTATTTCAATTTCATAAGTTTTCAATCTTAAAAAAAGAATGCAAGTTGTTTATTATGGATTCTAATTTTATCATCTCAAATTATCCTTCTTACCCCAACTTAAACTAACAGTGAAAATATTTTGAGGACTTAGTTGTCCCCTGATTTTGGCCATTAATAAACCGGTCTGCTCTTTTCACCCTAACGGTATCGCCTTAAAAATGCCCGATACTCTGGTTTCTTAAAAGCACCCCGGTCGTTCCTGCCGGGGTGCTTACCGCGATTAATAAGTTGAGGTTATCATTATATTCCTTTCAACCATATATTAATCATCTTTCCGGTTTCTTAAATTTTGAATACGCAAGTTTACTAAATGTATTTGGGAAACTTGTAGCAAGAAGTTGCTACAAAAACAAAAAAGTTACCAACTTTTTTAAAACTATCAAAAATTAAAAATTCTCCTTTTTTGTAGCAACAAATTGCTACAGGCATTCGGTTTTGATTTTATAGTTTTGCTTCATTGTTACCTAAATTAAAACACAATATTCTGTCAGAGCAGGATAATAAACTATTAATCATTTTATTAACTTAAATTGTTAAATTATGTCGTTCAGGCCAAGCATAGAATTTTCCGATATTTCAACCAAGGTAAAGTT
>JAIOTR010000196.1 GCA_021106665.1 Bacteroidales bacterium | reverse complement strand
TATTATCGAAACTGATGAATCTACTCTCATTAATTACAAAGACAATGTTATAATGAGCGTTACGGATAAAGACGCTGAAAATGAAGAATCTTCGAGGAAATACCTTGCAGAAAATTATAAAGAAATCATCAGTACATCTTTTATAGATAATGTTCAGATAAAATCTACGAGAAGCTGGCTTGTTCGAATTGGTTTAACGCTATTGACCCTGGCCGGTTTAATTGTGATATTTTTTCTATTAACCAGACTGTTTAGATGGATCAATAAAAAATTGATTGCTTACGATAAAAAATTAAAGAGAAAAAGGAAAAGCATATTGAGGTTCATCATGCCAAAAGGCCATCAAAATATATTTATTCTTTTTTCAAATATTGTTAAGTACATATTAATATTGTTAATTCTTTTCCTATACCTTCCTTTAATGTTTAGCTTTCTTCCCTGGACAAAAGGAATTGTTCGTGAGTTTTACGGATACATAACAGAACCCGTAAAATATATTCTAAATGGCTTTCTGGATTTTCTACCCGATCTCTTTTTTATAATCATAATTTTTTATGCAGCGAGATATGTAGTACGGGTTTTAACCAACATCGAACAGGAGTATGAAAATGATAATGTTACGATAAAAGGATTTCATAAGGACTGGGCAAAACCAACATTAAATATTATTAAGGTCATCATTTATGCTTTTGCTCTTATTTTTATGTTCCCATATTTGCCTGGTTCCGATTCGCCCGCTTTTAAGGGAGTATCCATATTTTTAGGAGTATTATTTTCGCTGGGATCCACATCGGCCATAGCAAATCTTGTGGCTGGAATTGTAATTACTTATATGAGGCCTTTTATGATTGGCGACAGGGTTAAGATAGGAGAAACTTTGGGTGATGTAATTGAAAAAACAACGTTGGTTACAAAAATAAGGACGCTGAAAAATGAAGATGTTACGATTCCAAATGCTACAATTATAAATGCACATTTATGGAATTACACAAAAAATGCAAATGAACTGGGATTAATCCTACATACATCAGTTACTATTGGTTACGATGTTCCATGGGATACCGTAAACAAACTTTTGATAAAAGCTGCGCTTAAAACTACATTAACTCAAAAAGACCCTAAACCTTTTGTCCTGCAAAAGAGCCTTGATGACTTTTATGTAAATTATGAAATAAATACCTACACTAAACAAGCAAAAAAAATGGCCTTGATTTATTCCGAACTTCATAAAAATATCCTTGAAGAATTTAATGCTGCCGGAATTGAAATCTTGTCGCCCCACTACAATGCTATCAGGGATGGAAACGATATAACCATACCGGGACATACAACAGAGGACACTCGTAATCCTGTGGAAAAAGTAATTGATAAGGTAAGCGGAAAAGGAACAGAAAAAGCTTAAATATTATAATGTTTTCAGAATATAACCAGTTACATTTTCTGCGCAGGTTTCCTCTACATTATAGATCTTTAATGGTGCAATTTTAAAATAAGCGGCCACTTCATTTAACAAACTCTTGCGCACTACCCATATCATAGTCAATTCTGGTAATCCCTTCAAGATGGGCTCAATAGCTTTTGCCCAGCCTTTACCTTTTAATTCAAAGGGACCGATTTCATCAATCACAACAATATCGGCATTCTTAAGATAATCCGGATCAAGCGCTACTTCTCCGAATTTTTGTCCGTCAGGATTGATGTAAAAATGCTTCAATTTCTCCCAGCCATCGTTTGGTTTACGCTGGCAATAAAGTAACCTATTTTTTGATTTTAAATCGATCAGTTCAAAATAATCGCGTTCATAATTTTTCCAAAATCCCTCAGCTAAAATACCGGCAATTTGTACATCGTTATTGGCCAGTCCAAAAATAATTTCCTGCAAAAAAGTTGTTTTCCCACTGCCTTGTTCACCTGTTATTATTACAATCTTGTGCTGCATGTTTTATTGCTTAAAAAACAAACACGAATCCCCATAACTCAGAAACCGAAAATCATTGTTCATGGCATAATTGTAAGCATCTTTCCACCCATCGCCAATAAAAGCAGAAACCAGAAGCAATAATGTGCTCTTCGGCATATGAAAATTGGTGATCATTATATCGGGAATCCTGTATTGATAACCCGGAACGATCATAAGCCGGGTTTGTCCATGTATTTCACTTATTTTTTTTTGATCCATAAGTTGGAGAATTCTTTCGAAAGAATCTTCAACTGAAATTCCTTTATTATATTTTGGATCATATGGATCCCATTGTTGAATATCTAAATATTCCTGACGACTACCATCCACAATTAGCTTCACTCCATGCCAGTAAAGGCTTTCAAGGGTTCTGGTTGTGGTTGTGCCAACAACAATTATTTTTTCATCTAACTTATCCAGCACTTGCTGGATGACACTTCTGTTAACCACAATCTTTTCAGTATGCATTTCATGATCGCTGATTTCATCTGTACTTACAGGTTTAAAAGTTCCAGCGCCAATATGTAGGGTCACCTCTTCTATTGTTATTTGTTTTCTTTTGAGGGATTGAATAACATCATTTGTAAAGTGCAGTCCGGCAGTGGGAGCGGCCACCGAACCTTCTGCATTGGCATAAACTGTCTGGTATCTAATTTTATCAGAATCTTCTGATCTTCTTTTCATGTAGGGTGGTAATGGAATAATTCCTGCTTCGGTTAAAATTTCTGAAAAGGTTAAATTTTGTGGCTTCCAGCGAAACTCAATCAATGAATGACCCTGAAGCTGCTCAACCCGATTGGCTGTTAATTGAACAACCTCTCCCTTATAAATTAATTCTTTGATAAGGCTTCCCGATTTCCATTTTTTTGAATTCCCAACAAGGCATTTCCAAACCACTTGTTCTTTTTGTTGGAACGCCAATTGGGTTTCCCTGGTAGGTGCAACAGGCTCCAAACAAAAAATCTCAATGGCGGCTCCTGATTCCTTTGTAAAATTTAACCGGGCCTGTATAACTTTTGTTTCATTATAAATTAATAGACCTGAATGAGGCAAGTATCCTGAAATGTTCTTAAAAATATCCTCTGAAATTTGATGGTTTTTATAAATGAGAAGTTTTGATTTATCCCTTTCTGAAAGTGGAAATTGGGCAATTCTATGTTGGGGAAGGTTATAATTATAATCAGATATTTTTATCGTGGGTAAAAATTTCATACCCAAAGAAAAATAAAATTATGTTTACTTGTCAATTAATTTTTCTAATATTTATTTGTTCATCATAAAATATTTGTCTTTTTAACATGATTTGTGTAAATTTGAAACAGTATTTTTAATTACTGCAACGTTATGAAAACTGTCTTAGCTAATTTCGCGCTTTTATTTGGAATTATTGGATTTGGAGGTTATTTGTTTTTGATCATTGCAAGTGCTTTGGGTTGTTGTGCCGGATTTACCTCATTCATATATCATAAAATTGTAATGGGGGTTCTTGCACTGGCTGTTGTTATCTTTTTAATCTGTATGTATAACAATTGCTGCAGATCGCGAAATAAAGAAAACCAGTCAGAAAACAAATAATATATGCTTATTTTTGGGGTATTATATTTTTATCCTAAATGGAAATTAAAAAACACATTCCAAATTTTTTAACCTTCTTAAACCTGTTGTGCGGTTGTTTTGCCCTTGTATTTGCATTTGATAATAATTTAATTCTTTCTTCTTATTTTGTAGGGATTGCAGCAATTTTCGACTTTTTGGATGGGGCAATGGCCAGATTACTAAATGTTAAGTCTGTCATTGGAAAAGAACTGGATTCGCTGGCTGATATCGTTTCTTTTGGTGTGGTTCCGGGCGTAATCTTATTTCAGCTTATCAAATATTCCCATAATTGCCCTTTAGTTTCAATCGGAACTAACAATATTATTCCTTTCATTGCATTTCTGATTACTATATTTTCTGCCATGAGGCTTGCAAAATTCAATATTGATGACAGGCAATCCTATAATTTTATTGGTCTGCCGACACCTGCCAATGCCTTACTTATTGCTTCTTTCCCTTTGATAATTGCTCAAAAATCGACACTGATTGGAATAACTCCTGAATTCTTTATACAACTACTTACTAATTCATATTTTCTATTTGGAGTAACGATTATACTATCTTATCTTCTCGTTTCCGAAATATCCTTATTTGCATTAAAATTTAAATCATTTGAGTGTAAAGAAAACTATGTCAGATATTTATTTTTATTGATTTTTCTGATTTTAATTATTTTGATAGGCTTTCTTGCTTTCCCTATTAGTTTTATCTTGTATATCGCTTTTTCAATGATCCCTCAAAAAACGTAAATCGTAAATTGTAAATCTAAATTCCTTTCTCCTATCTTTGCAACTTATGCCAGAAAAGATTTCAAATAAAAAAAATAACAAACCGCGCAAAGAAAAAGAGATGTCGTTTTGGGAGCATCTTGAGGAATTGAGAATACATCTTTTTCGTTCTCTTGCAGTTATTTTGGTTTTTGCCATCATTGCCTTCATCAGTAAAAAATTTATATTCGATTATGTTATTCTAGCGCCAAAGAATTCGGAATTTATAACCAATCGCTTGTTATGTAAGTTAAGCGATTTTCTTTCAATTGATGCATTGTGTATCGGAAGATTAAATCTAAGCATGCAGAATATCAACCTGTCGGGGCAATTTATGATGCATATGTATGTTTCGATTGTTGCCGGATTAATTGTAGCTGCTCCATATGTGATCTGGGAAATGTGGCGTTTTATTATGCCTGCCTTACATTCGAAAGAAAAAAAACATTCCAGGGGCGCTGTGATTGCCAGTTCCCTGCTGTTTTTAACCGGTGTATTATTTGCTTATTTTCTGATAGTCCCTTTAACCATAAATTTTCTGGGCACTTACCAGGTAAGTCCTGATGTGCCCAATCAAATTCAGCTGAACTCTTATATCAGCACCGT
>JAIOTR010000181.1 GCA_021106665.1 Bacteroidales bacterium | reverse complement strand
TTTGCTCCTGGAAATAATCAAGCGCTGCCACTTCAAATTCATTGGGTGCATTATGTGGATTCCGGAATTTATATGTGATTCTTTTTACAGAAACAATTCTTTCACTGGTATTCGCAATCATTTCAGTAAGGAGAATAGCTTTTAAATTGCAAACTTCTATAGCATTGGTTATCCCACCTTCCTTGATAGCGCCCTGTAATTCTGTTTTTAAAGTGGTCAATAATTCTACGGCAATTTTATTGCCAATGAGTACAATTTCTTCATTTTCATCAGTAGTAGGCGCAGTTATTTTTTTTGGAGTGATGCTACATTGGGTCACAAATACAATAATAGCTATACAGAATAATAAGTTTTTTCGCATGTCATTTAATTTAATGATGGAATGTAAAAATACTATATTTCAGATAAAATATGTCAGTTTAAAAATTAAATGAATAAATCCCATTACTGTTAAAAACTAACTTTTAATCCATAAAACCATAAAATAAAAATTATTATTTTTACACCTTCTTAATAAGAACGATCTGAATGAATATTTCAGTCATTTACTATACATATCGTAAACTTTAAGCATTAATATATGATTAAGAAAGTACTTGTGGCCAACCGGGGTGAAATAGCTGTGCGTGTGATGCGTACCTGCAGGGAAATGGGTATTACCTCAGTGGCTGTTTTTTCCGATGCCGACAGGAATTCGATGCATGTACGGTACGCTGATGAGGCCTATCACATTGGCCCTTCACCATCCAACGAAAGCTACCTGGTTATTGATAAAATAATAAAAACAGCCAAAAAATCAAAAGCAGATGCCATTCATCCTGGTTATGGATTTTTATCTGAAAATGCTGTATTCTCTGATCGGTGTAAAAAAGAGGGCATCATTTTTATCGGCCCTTCCTCCCATTCCATTTCTACCATGGGAGATAAAATTACAGCGAGACGAACCATCACCAAAGCCGGTGTACCGGTGGTTCCGGGCACAACCGACCCTTTAACTTCGGATGAAGATGCTTTAAAAGTGATCAAGAAAATAGGCCTTCCTGTAATGATCAAAGCCTCAGCTGGAGGCGGGGGTAAAGGTATACGCCTTGTTAAAAAAGAAGAAGATATCATTCCATCATTGCGGGCAGCAAAATCAGAAGCAAAAGCTGCATTTAGTAACGATGAAGTTTATGTGGAAAAATACATTCAATCTCCTCACCATATTGAATTCCAGATATTGGCCGATAGACACGGGAATGTCATCCACCTTTTCGAAAGGGAATGTTCGGTTCAACGGCGGCATCAGAAAGTAATAGAAGAAACTCCCAGTCCGCTGATGAATCCTGAAATCAGGGCTGAAATGGGTAAGCATGCAGTTGCTGTTGCAAAAGCTGCTGATTATGAAGGAGCCGGAACAATTGAATTTATCGTTGATGATAACCTGAACTATTATTTCCTTGAGATGAATACAAGGTTGCAGGTTGAACATCCAATAACTGAACGAGTAGTAGGGATTGATCTGGTAAAAGAACAAATCAATATAGCCAACGGTTTGAAGTTAAGTTACAAACAGGAAGAACTTTCCCAAAACGGCCATGCTATTGAATGCAGGATTTATGCTGAGGATCCGGATAAAAACTTCATTCCAAGTCCGGGTATTATTCAACATATCAGTGAACCACTGGGTTTTGGTGTAAGACATGATGGCTATGTTTATGAAGGTTATGAAATTCCCATGTTTTATGATCCGCTTATTTCAAAACTCATCGTGTGGGGAAAAACAAGGCAGGAAGCTATTGACAGAATGAAGCGGGCGCTATTTACCTATAAAATTACAGGAATTAAAACAACAATAAAATTCCTCGAAAGAATAATGAACACCCCTGATTTTATCAATGGAAATTACAATACACATTTTATTGAAAAGAATCATGCTTTTTTACAGGATGTAGATAAATGTGATGGTGATTGTAAAGCAATGGCCATTATTGCTGCATTTATCGACCATACAAATAGAATCGCTGGTGCACAAAGTACCGGAACATCCGGCAGTGATGGGAGTAATTGGAAATCATGCGGTAGAAGAAAAAGCATGATAAGACTTTAATTAAACAGATTACATTATGGCTTTAGAAATTAATATTGACGGGAAATCTTCAAACGTAGAGTTGCTTGGCAAGGAAGAGAATAAATATCAGGTATCCATTGATGGTAAAATCTACAACGTTGATGTGGCTATGGTTGAAAAAGGGGTTTATTCGGTTCTTTATAAAAATAAATCATTCAATGTTGAATTAGTCCGTGGTAAAGAACCTAAAACCTACATCATTAATACATTATATAATTCATACGATATAAGTATCCTCGATGCTGAAGCCAAATACCTCAGAAGCAGAAAAGATGATGACATGGATGATGATGATGCAATTTCTTCACCTATGCCGGGCAAAGTTGTTAAAATTCTTGTTAAGACCGGCGATAAAGTAAAAGCAGGTGATACAGTTATCATTATTTCTGCTATGAAAATGGAAAGTGAATATAAAGTTAAGAGAGACCGTGTAATAAAAAATGTAATGGTTAAAGAAGGAGATATCATCGACGGAAACCAACCTTTAATTATTGTTGAATAACAATCAGAATCAAAATTTAATTTATTATGTCATTAGAAGATAAATTCAAACAATTTGAAGAAAGAAATAAAATTGCTGAAGTAGGTGGCGGAAAAGAAAGAATTGACAGGCAACATAAAGCCGGACGCAAAACGTCGAGAGAAAGGATTAAGGATTTATTGGATCCGGAAACATTTGTAGAAGTTGATAAATTCGTAACCCACCGTGCAACTGATTTTGGTATCGATAAAAATAAAATTCTCGGTGATGGTGTAGTTGCTGGATATGGTAAAATAGACGGAAGGCTGGTTTACCTATTTGCCCAGGATTTTACAGTATTCGGCGGAACATTAAGCCGGGCAAATGCTGATAAGATCATAAAAATAATGGATCTTGCACTAAAAATGGGCGCTCCTGTTATTGGCTTGAATGATTCGGGAGGCGCTAGAATTCAGGAAGGTGTTGAAAGTCTTGCAGGTTATGCCGATATATTTTACCTAAATACAATTTCATCGGGTGTTGTGCCTCAAATTTCTGCTGTATTGGGCCCTTGTGCAGGGGGTGCCGTATACTCACCAGCCATTACCGATTTTATTTTAATGGTTAAAAACACCAGCTATATGTTTGTTACCGGGCCTGATGTGATAAAAACGGTAACACACGAAGAGGTTACAAAAGAAGATCTTGGGGGAGCTATGACCCATAACTCAAAAAGTGGGGTTGCACATCTTGTAGCTGATGACGATGAGCAAGCCATGATGATGATTAGGGAATTGTTAAGCTTTATTCCATCCAACAACCTTGAAGATCCTCCCATGAAACCCTGTACGGATGATATACACAGGGAAGATGAAAAACTTCAGACAATTGTACCCGATGATCCGAACAAACCTTACGACATGAAAGAGATTATCTCCACTGTTGTGGATGAAAATAATTTCTTTGAAGTGATGCCATATTATGCGCAAAATATTATTATTGGATTTGCCAGAATGGGTGGCAGGTCAATAGGAATTGTTGCTAACCAGCCCGGTAACCTTGCCGGTGTATTGGATATAAATTCTTCAGTAAAAGGTGCACGATTTGTCAGATTCTGTGATGCATTTAATATTCCATTGGTAACTTTTGTTGATGTACCAGGATTTTTACCCGGAACTGCGCAGGAATTTGGAGGTATCATCAAGCATGGAGCAAAATTACTATACGCTTTTGCTGAAGCAACGGTACCGAAAATTACCTTAATTACCAGAAAAGCATATGGAGGCGCTTATGATGTGATGTCGAGCAAACATATTGGAGCTGATGTTAATTTTGCTTATCCCACTGCTGAAATTGCCGTTATGGGGCCTGAAGGCGCAATAAACATTATTTTCAGGGATAAATTGAATCCAGAGGATAAAAAGAAAGCTGTTGAAGATTACAAGAAAACATTTGCCAGCCCTTACAAAGCAGCGGCCTTAGGTTATGTTGATGAAATTATTTATCCGAAACAGACGAGGTTTAAAATTATACAAGCTTTGGAAATGACTCAAAATAAAGCAAAATCACACCCTGCTAAGAAACACGGAAATATTCCTTTGTAATCAGGCTTTGGCTGCTTTTTCGTTCTCGAATAATTGTTTATTAAGATTATCCTTTTCTCCTTTAACTTGCTCTATAGAAAGATTTAGAATAGTATTTAGTTTTGAGACCAGCTCAGGAACTTCGTCTATATTTATATTATCCCTGGTATTATTTTCAAGCCTTCTGATATCTTGTTTAATGTCATTGATGCAGAAAATATCTACTGATGATTTTAATTTATGTGCCAATTTACTAACACCATCAAGATCATTCTTCTGGAAGCATTTATTGAGCTCACTTAAACTTTCAGGAGTCGCCTGAAGAAAAATTTTGACCATTTGGTAAATAGCTTGCTGGTCTCCCCCGAGCATCTCATTTAGATTTGTTAAATCAAACAGTTTTTTAGAATCCATTGGCACGTAATTTTAATAATATTTTTGGTGGTTATTTATTTAAATTTTACTTGTGTTTCAATGCCTAACTTTGGTATCAACTTTTATACCATATCTTCAAATGCCTGTAGATAAAGAATTTAATATGAATTTATCAAATTAAAAAATTCTCTATTTGAAAAAGCAATTTAAAATTTGGAAATTACAATAATTTTTAAGCTAAAATTTAGGGTGGAGATAGAAAATTTTAACAGTGAAATGTTTATAATTAAATTTCATTGTTCTTTAGCATCCTATAAATGGTAGACTTCCCAATATCGAGTTTTTTCGCAACAACCATTACATTGTTGTTATACTTCTGCAGATAAAATTTTACTATTTTCTTTACATAACCCTCCAATGTATCCTCTTCCAGGAGAAAATCACTTTTTTCATTTGTTGAATTAAATGTGACATGATCTTCATCAATATGCTCGCTATTGGTTAATACACAAGCTAATTCCATAACAGCTTTTAATTCCCTAACATTACCCGGAAATGGATATTTCAACAGTTTTTCCTGCGCTTTCGTAGAGATATCCAGCTTGTTCATTTTATTCTCCTTACAAAAGTCATCAACAAAAAACTTTGCAAGAATAAGTATATCATTACCGCGGTATCGCAGTGGCGGGATTTCAATGGGTAATCCCAACAACCTGTAATATAGATCCTCCCTGAAGTTTCCTTTTTGAACTTCTTTTGCGAGGTTCCTATTGGTTGCAACAATAACCCTGGCATCGAATTTTACTGGTTTATTTCCCCCTACCCTGTATAATTCTTTCTCTTGAATAACACGCAATAGCTTTGCCTGCATACTAATGTCCATCTCGCCAATTTCATCCAGGAAGATAGTTCCTCTATTTGCCAATTCGAACTTTCCGATTTTACGTACATTAGCGCCGGTAAACGCCCCTTTCTCATGACCAAAAAACTCACTTTCAATTAATTCGCCTGGAATGGCTGTTACATTAATCGGGACAAATGAAAATTTGGTTCTTACAGAGTTATAATGAATTGCTTTTGCAACAAGTTCTTTTCCTGTTCCGGTTTCACCGTAAAGCGATACAGTAATGTTGGTTTGAGTTGCCTTTTCAATGAGTTTAAAGATTTGTTTTATAGCAGGGCTGTTTCCCTTTATGATTTTTTTAAATTCATATTTTTTACCTATCTCCTCTTTTAAAACGTTAATCTCTTCTTTTAACTCAAGTCGCTCTTTAATATTTTTTAGTGTGTTCCATAACCGTTCTTTTGTATCTTCATCCTTAACAAAATAATCGTAGGCGCCCTCTTTTAATAATTTCACAGCCGTTGCCACATCCTCCTGCCCAGAAACAATAACAATGGGAATATCCTGATTAAACTCTTTTACTTTTTTGATAACTTCAAACCCAGACATATCCGGAAGTGAATAGTCGAGTGAAATCAGGGAAGGCCCTTGATACAAGTTCTTTATACATTCAGTACCTGTCTCAAATTTATAAACCTCATTATCCGGATTAAGAGATAAATGGTATTTCAGCATCTCTCCATACAAAGGGTCATCTTCAACAACAAAAATCTTAAAAGAATTCATATAAGCAACTTTTTCGATTCGAATTTACAAAATTTTAATCAATGTTTCCCATTTTGAGAATTTTTTTTCTTAAATCCGTTTCTTTTGCCTTCATTTTACTCGAAAAATTATCGGATATTTTACTTTCTTTTTCTATATCCTTACAGTTCAAACTTTTACAAACCAACATAACCCAAACTCAAGAAAATTACTGGATATTACGAAGAATCATAACTATTTGTTTCATATAAATTTATAATAGAAAAGGAATTTCAAAACACCAAAACTTATTTTATAAAAATTTCCCAATATTAGAAAAGGAATTGTAAAAGTTCATTTTGAAACTTCAAATCAAATGTGGAATACAATATTAGAATTACACACTAATTATTCTCAATGACTTTGTGTTTAATTACTAATTTTGCTTTTTCAATTATATAAATGCTTTTTCAAAATATTTTTCTAATAATAAAAGTAATTGCTAAGGCGCTGCTTTACCTTATATTGGCTCTATTGCTATTTTTTGCAGTTAAATATATCACTTGTCCGGTTTATAAATTCAAACCAGCGCATCCTTTTACAGGAGATATTTTTTATAATCCCTACCAGCATATTGACAGTACACATTGGAGAAAATCTAATTTTCAAGTTCAATCATATGCATGGATGGGTTTAACATCAGGGCGGGGTAATACCAACAAAGCAATTTATGATGTATACAAAAGTCTGCATTACGACATAATTGCAACTTCACCTTATCAAAAGATCGACAAGTTCCGTAAAGATCGAGCGGATTATATTCCAGTGTACGAACATGGTTATGGAATTAAAAAAAGTCACCAGATTTTATTAGGTGCAAAAAAAATATTGTGGACAGACTATCCGTTATTTCAATCTATTCACAACAAGCAGCATGTTTTAAATTTACTCAAAAAGGAAAATGAACTGGTTTATATTGCACACCCTAAATTATGGAATGGTTATTCATTAAAAGAAATGGAATTATTATTGAATTATGATGGGATTGAAGTTCTGAACAACTATAGTATATCTTTAGAACATTGGGATGCAGCGCTTTCATCAGGGAAATACGTTACTATCATAGGAAATGACGATGCCCATGATGTTTCTAATCCAAATGAATTGGGACGTCATTGTACTTTTATAAATTCACCTACATTGAACAGAGATGATATTCTAACATCATTGAAAATGGGAAAGTCTTTTGGTGCGAGTATTTATTTAAATTTTAACGAGTCTCTTGCCAATAAAATTGAAAGGATCAAGGTTCTTCAGAAATTGATGAAATTTAAGATTATTTCCGACACAATATTTCTAGAAGTGGACTCTATAGCTGAAGAAATAAAATTCATTGGACAGGGAGGCCAATTACAGAAGAAGATTAATAATTCCAATAAAACATTTTATGTTTTAAAAGATAGCGATACCTATATAAGAGCAGAAATTAAATTCTCTTTTCAGCAAATTTATTATTTAAATCCAGTCTGTCGTTCAGATGAATTAAAACCTCCGGAACAATCATTACCTGAAATTGATATTTACAGGACATACATTCTTAGAATAGTAGGATTCAGTACACTAATATTCCTCCTGATAAATATATTCTTTATTAGAAAGAAACGTATGATAGGATAATACTACGTATTAGATGATTTTTGGGATTGAAGAAATTTTAAAGTTTCTTTTTAACCTCTACCTCTTCGTAACCCTCAACGATATCGCCAACTTTAATATCATTAAAATTTTCAATATTCAATCCACATTCATAGCCCGTTTTAACTTCTTTCACATCATCTTTAAATCGCTTAAGCGATCCAAGGGATCCGGTATATACAACAATACCATCGCGAATTACCCTTACCCTGGTATTTCTGGTAATTACACCATCCAACACCATACATCCGGCAACTGAACCCACTTTGGTAATTTTGAAAACTTCCCTGATTTCAACGTTGCAAACAATTTTCTCTTCAATATCGGGTGACAACATACCTTCCATTGCAGACTTAATTTCATCAATGGCCTGATAAATAATTGAGTATAACCTGATATCTATTTGTTCCTGTTCGGCAAGTTTACGAGCGCCGACTGATGGACGCACCTGGAAAGCTACGATAATGGCATCAGATGCTGACGCAAGCATTACGTCTGTTTCAGATACAGCGCCAACCGACTTATGAATTATATTAACCTGAATTTGTTCATTAGAAAGCTTTAATAATGAATCAGCAAGCGCCTCAATCGATCCATCCACATCACCTTTTACAATTATATTCAATTCTTTAAAGTCACCAATTGCTATACGTCTTCCAATTTCATCAAGGGTAATATGTTTTTGGGTACGTAAACCCTGCTCACGTTGTAATTGTAAACGTTTATTGGCAATGGCTTTGGCTTCTTTTTCATCTTTTAGAATATTAAAACCATCTCCTGCCTGAGGAGCTCCATTTAATCCTAATAAAAGTAATGGTGTTGAAGGCCCGGCAATATTAACTCTTTGGTTTCTTTCATTGTACATTGCCTTAACTCTTCCAAATGTTGAACCGGCAATAACAATATCTCCTATTTTCATAGTACCATCCTGAACCAGCAATTTTGCCACATAACCCCTACCTTTGTCTAATGAACTTTCTATCACCGTTCCATGGGCCATTTTATCCGGATTTGCTTTCAAATCAAGCATTTCAGCTTCAAGTAAAACTTTTTCCAGCAACTCATCAATATTAACACCTTGCTTGGCACTAATTTCCTGGCTCTGAAATTTGCCGCCCCAATCTTCAACCAGGATATTCATTTTAGAGAGTTCTTCCTTTATTTTTTCAGGATTAGCGTTGGATTTGTCTATCTTATTGATAGCAAAAACTATGGGAACTCCGGCTGCCTGGGCATGATTTATGGCCTCTTTTGTTTGAGGCATAACATTGTCATCAGCAGCAATTACAATAATGGCTACATCTGTCACTTTAGCTCCTCTCGCACGCATAGCAGTAAAAGCTTCATGACCTGGTGTATCAAGAAAAGTTATTCTTTTATCTCCTTCAAATGCAAACTCATAGGCTCCGATATGCTGCGTAATTCCACCTGCCTCCCCGGCAACTACATTTGCTTTCCTTATAAAATCGAGAAGTTTCGTCTTTCCATGGTCAACATGACCCATCACAGTTACAATGGGTGAACGGGATTCCAAATCTTCAACATCATCTTCCTCTTCCTCAATTACTGCATCTTGAAAATCTGCACTTACAAACTCTACTTGATATCCAAATTCCTCAGCAACAAGCGTTAAGGTTTCTGCGTCCAATCTTTGATTTATGGAAACAAAAAGGCCCAAAGACATACACGTAGAAATGATTTCGTTTACTTGTACATCCATCATGCTTGCCAGTTCATTGGCAGTAACAAACTCGGTTACCTTTATAATATTTTTTTCCTCCTCTATCTTATCTAATTCCTTTTGTTTCTGCTCACTAACTGTTTGACGCTTTTCTTTACGGTATTTCGCTGCTTTGGATTTACCACCGCCGGTTAACTTTGCAAGAGTTTCCTTTATTTGTTTTTGAATATCTTCTTCAGATATTTCCGGTCGTTCCCTATCTTTTCTTGTTCGTTTATCTTTAAACCTTTGTTGTCTTGGTTTATCATCCTGAGTTTTCGATTTTGATTTGGAATCGACTTGTTCCGGTTTTTTCCTGATCCTTTTTCGTCTTTTTTTCCTGGATATTTGATCAGCATCTTTTGATGAGGCAACAGGTTTTTTTTCAAACTTTTTCTTTTTAGGCGGGAGCTCTATTTTGTCAAGAATTTTGGGACCCTTCAACTTTTCAATTTTTGCTTTAATAAAATTATCCTGTTCTGGTTTATCTGTAACAGGCTCTTTGTCCTGAATTTTATCAGGTTCTTTCTCTGCAACTTTTTTCTTAACAACTTCTTCAGCTGTTTTTTCTTCAGTTACCTTTTTAGTTTTCTCAGCTACTTTCTTTCCTTTCTCTTCCTTTTCTTTTTTCTTTTCTGTAGATGTTTTTCTAACCGGTTTTGTTTTCATATTGATCTTCCCAAGATCAATCTTACCTACCACTTTTGGTTTGGTTTCCTGTTCTGTCTCCTCTTCAATTTTTGGTTGATCCTTTTCTTCTGTTTCCTTTTTTTCAGGCTTTTTATCTACAGGTATCTCTTTTTTCTCTTTCTTTTTCGCCTTAACAGTTTCGGTTGGTTTTTCTACAGCTTCTTCAACAATTTCTTTTTCGGTGGTAGTTTCAACTGATTTTTCAACCGACTTAGGAACATCTTCAGGTACCGGTTCAACTTCCTTATCCTTTTTAATTGATATTTCTTTGATAAAGACCTCATCAAATTCTTCATCAAAGTCGACTTTCTTTTTTGTAGAAACCTTATCGTCAATTGAAATCGTCTCGTGATCGGAATAATCAAGGCCAATTTTTTCAGCTTCCTCTTTAACAGTTTTTTCTGCTTGAAATTCCTGGCCTAATAAATCGTACATCTCAGGTGAAAGCTTAGTGTTAGGGTTTGTTGAGATTTCAATACCCTTATTAGCGAGAAAATCAACGATGGTTGTCATTCCAACATTAAATTCTTTCACGGCTTTACTAAGTCTTATGGATTTACCAGATCCTACCATATATATTAAAAACGTTTGCCTTAATTTAAATTAACTTGCTAAAATAATATTATTTTAATAACCTTTTTTTATTCGAATTCTTCCTTTAATATCCTAACAACTTCTTTCACTGTTTCCTCTTCCAAATCAGTTCGCTTAACAAGATCTTCAACAGTCAAATCCAAAACACTTTTGGCAGTATCACAACCAATTGTCTTAAATTCTTCAATGATCCATGCATCAATTTCATCAGAGAATTCCACAAGATCAACATCTTCGGAATCTGTATCGGTTTCCCTGTAAACATCAATTTCGTAGCCAGTAAGTTTTCCAGCCAGTTTAATATTGAAACCTCCTTTTCCGATGGCAAGCGAAACCTGATCAGGTTTCAAATATACCTCTGCTTTTTTATCATCTTCAATAATCTTGATTGATGAAATTTTAGCCGGACTTAGCGCTCTCGTAATATATAATGAAGAGTTTGATGTAAAGTTGATCACATCTATATTTTCATTCTTCAATTCACGCACTATACCATGGATCCGTGAACCTTTCATACCAACACAGGCTCCAACAGGATCAATTCTGTCATCATAGGACTCTACAGCAATTTTAGCTCTTTCACCAGGAACCCTGACAATATTTTTAATGGTTATCAATCCATCAAATACTTCAGGAACTTCAGCTTCAAACATTCTTTCAAGGAATATCGGGGATGTTCTTGAAATAATAATTACAGGAGAAGCATTGCGCATCTCAACCTTGGACACTACAGCCCTGATCGTATCTCCTTTTCTGTAAAAATCTGTTGGTATCTGCTCTGATTTTGGTAATAATAGTTCAATCCCTTCATCATCTAAAATTAATATTTCCTTTTTCCAAACCTGGTATACTTCACCGGTTATGATTTCGCCAATCCTGTCCTTATACTTTTTATAAACATTATCTTTTTCATATTCCTGGATCTTCGAAACCAGATTTTGGCGTATGGACAGTATCTCGCGTCTGCCAAAATCAAGTAATTTTATTTCTTCTGAAACCTCTTCTCCTACCTCAAAATCAGGTTCGATTTTTATAGCTTCCGAATAGGCAATTTGTTCATTTTCATCCTCTACATTACCATCCTCAACAATCTCCCTGTTTCGCCATATTTCTAAATCGCCCTTATCAATATTGACAATAATATCGAAATTGTCCGTTTCACCATACTTTTTAGTTAGCAGATGCATAAAAACATCCTCAAGGATACGCATCATGGTTTCCCTGTCGATGTTTTTAAACTCTTTAAACTCCGAAAAAGTCTCAACTAAATTGATGTGTTCCATTTTATTTTATATTCTTTTATTTTACTCTCTTACAATTAATTAAATGATATCACCGGTTTAGCATCTTTTATTTCATCCAACTGAATATCCATGATCACTGCTATTTTTTCTTTTTTACAGGTTATTATCTCAATTTCAATATTACTTTCAGAACAGGATTTTAATATCCCGGTTATTTTCTTGTCATCATGGGTTGTTATTTCTATCTCCCTGTCAATATATTTCTTATATTGTCTTAACAATTTAAAGGGTTTGTTAAGACCAGGAGAAGAAACCCTCAATTCAAAATCCTCTTCATCCCTGTCGAAATATGATTCAATATTCCTGCTGATTTTCACACATTCAGCTATTGTAATTCCATTATCACCATCTACCAAAACATTGATAACATTGCCTTTCCTTACATCTACCTCAACTAAAAAATATTCCCCATGTTTAAGGTAGCTGTTTACAATATTTACAATCTTTTTGCTGTCCATTAAATCCTAATAAAAGAGGGGACTTATGCCCCCTCAACTCTTGTTTCCTATCGCTGACCGCTCGTTAGCGGAATATTTCCATTATAAAAAATCGGTGCAAAGATAATACTTTTATTCTAAGTACAAAGTTATTCCATATTTTTGGCTAAATATTATTTTGATGTGCTGTTATCAATTTATCACCCTTTTAATACCATTTTTTAGTATTGAGACATAAAAATTTAAAAGTAATCCAAGTTTATAGTTGCCTAACCTAAGATATGTAAGGACTTGCGCAGTGTGAACATCATTAAGTGCTTCAACTGTTTTAATTTCAATTACTACCTTTTCTTCAACTAACAAATCTATTTTATACCCATGGTCGAGTTTTACTTCTTTATAAATAATTGGCATTGGCTTTTCTTTTTGAACTTTCATGCCTGCTTGTTTTAACTTATAGTATAAACATTCCTGATAAGCTGATTCTAATAATCCTGGTCCCATCTGTTTGTGTACTTCAATAGCATAACCAATAATCTTTTTTGATAAATCATTTTCAATAATAATATTTAGCCGGGATATAACTTAAATGTAACCCATTAAAAATAAAAACCTACCTTTGCCGCTAATTCAGATTTGAAAATTTGCGCAATTATTAACTAATTCCCCACCTCAATTAGTTCATCACTGCTCACCTTTTTGAATCCTATTATTAAACATTAAAAATTATAATTATGAATATTTATGTAGGTAACCTTGATTTTAAAGTGGACGAATCTGATCTGGAAAAAGTCTTTCAAGAGCATGGAACTGTTAGTTCTGTAAAAATTATTACTGATAAGTTCAGTGGCAGAAGTAAAGGCTTTGGTTTTATTACTATGGACAATGATGACGAAGGAAACAAAGCAATTAAGGAGCTTAATGGAACCACGTTGAAGGATCGGGAAATTGTTGTAAATGAAGCAAGGCCCAGAAGAAACGACTATTAATTATGCCGAAAGGAAAAGTAAAATGGTATGATGAAGTCAAAGGATTTGGCTTTATAATATCAGAAAGCGGTGATGATATATTTGTTCACCGCTCTAGCTTGATTAGTCCATTTAGTGGACTTCAGCCGGACCAGGAAGTTGTTTTCGAAAGTAAGCAGGGCGATAAGGGTCTTGTTGCTATTAATGTGGAAGCGGTAGATTAAATCAGAATAATTGAAGTAATTTAATATTGAAGATTTTTAAATCCCTGTTTCCTGCATTCAGAGAGAAACAGGTATTTGTATTTCTTAGTAAGTACTTGCAGCGGCTGCAACTGCTTTGCGCAGGTTGATTGAATTCAGAAGTTGTTAAGATTTCTGTTGTATTTTGATAATGAATGCTGTAGGGCTAATAAAATAATTAAAACAAATTTTAGTTATCAGTTAAATTAATTAAGTTTATTTAAATTTATGAGTAGATCACAAGAATCATTTAACAAAAAGGACGTAAGAAATAAAAAAGAGAAAAAAAGAAAAGAAAAAGAGAAAAAGAGATTGGCCAGGAAAGAGAGCAAGGAAGGAGGCTCTCCTGATAACATGATTGCTTATGTAGATGAATATGGCCGGATAACTTCTACTCCCCCTGATCCCAGTGAAAAAGAGGAAATTGAATTAGAAGATATTGAAATTGGGATACCATCTCAAGATCAAACACAAAGCGAAGATAAAACCAGAAAGGGTATAGTCTCCTTCTTCAATGATTCGAAAGGTTATGGATTTATCAGGGATTCAGAAACAAAGCAAACTGTATTTGTACATGCCAACAATCTACTTGACGATATAAAGGAGGGCAATGTTGTCAGCTTTGAATTGGTAAAAGGACCCAAAGGCCCTGCCGCAAACCAGGTAAAACTTGTTAAATAAAGCAGGTATATGGTTTAAAACTTTACAAAAGCTAAAAATTGCTTATTTGATCATATCCTTTGCTTTATCAAAGGCCTTTTGTAATCCACTAGAATTTTTACCTCCGGCTGTTGCAAAATGAGGCTGGCCGCCGCCGCCACCATTAATTTCTTTGGCAATTTCACGGATAATATTACTGGCATTTAATCCTTTTTCTTTTACAAGGGAATCAGAAATTTTAATGGTCAGTCCTGCTTTTCCGTCTATGTCAGAACCCAATACCAGGAATAAATTTTCTACTTCTTTGTCCATTTTAAAGGCAAAGTCCCTGATGGTGTTATTGTCAAGGTCCACTTTTACAGCGAGAAAATTAATATTTCCTATTTTCTCGATTTGCTTTAGCAAGTCACTTTTTAAACTTTGTGCTTTATCACCCTGCAAAGATTCGATCTGCTTTTGTAATTGTGCCTTCTGCTCCATCAGTGATTGAACACCTTTTACCACATCTTTCTGGCTTTTGAAAATAGATTTTAATTCATTCACTATCCCAACCTGCTCATTGATGAATTGTTCAGCTTTTTCTGAGGTAATTGCTTCTATCCGCCTTATACCCGCCGCAATAGCGCCTTCGGAGATGATCTTGAAAAAACCGATCTGCCCTGTAGCCGCAACATGGGTTCCGGTACATAACTCAACCGAATACTTTTCATCAAAGGTGATCACCCTGACTGTATCATCGTATTTCTCACCAAACAATGCCATCGCCCCCATCTCTATTGCATCGGCCATAAGAACATTACGTTTTTCGCTAATGGGAATATTTTCCCTTATTTTTTCGTTGACCAGTTTTTCGATTTGTGCTAATTCGTCATCCGTAAGTTTTGAATAATGCGAAAAATCAAAACGGAGGTGGTTTTCATTCACCAGCGATCCTTTTTGTTCAACATGATCTCCCAGAATCTTTCGGAGTGCTGCATGCATCAAGTGAGTTGCGCTATGATTGTTAACCGTATTCAGTCTTTTTTGTGAATTAACAGTCGCTTTAAACTTTCCATTTATATCTTCCGGAAGTTTTTTAGTGAAATGAATGATCAATTCATTTTCTTTTTGAACATCTTCAACCTGTATCTTTTGATCTCCTTTTATCAGTAATCCTTTATCTCCAACCTGTCCACCAGATTCGGCATAAAATGGTGTTTTGTCCAAAACGATCTGATAGAATTCCTTATTCTTTTCAGTTATTTTACGGTAGCGGATAATCTCTGCTTCTGTTTCCAGTTTTTCATAGCCTACAAATTCTGTTGTCTTAATTTTATCATTAAGTACCACCCAGTCTTCCATATTTTTTTGTGCAGCCTTCCGCGAACGATTTTTTTGCGCTTCCAATCCTTTGTTAAATCCTTGCATGTCCACATCCCAACCTTTTTCCTTTGCTATTAACCGGGTCAGGTCAACCGGGAAACCATAGGTGTCAAATAATTCAAATGCAAAGGCACCATCAATTTTTTTACTTTCAGGATTTACTTTAAGGTATTGCTCAAATTTCTTTATTCCAAGAGATAGGGTTCTTAGAAAAGCAATTTCTTCTTCAGTAATTACTTTCCTGATCAAATCTTTTTGAGATTTTATCTCAGGATATACATCACCCATTTGCTCCACCATTACCGGGACAAGTTCATTAATAAATGGTTCATGTAAGTCAAGAAAAGTATAACCATACCTTATAGCCCGTCTTAAAATTCGCCTGATCACATATCCCGCTTTAATGTTGGAAGGGAGCTGTCCGTCAGCAATAGCAAATACCACAGCCCTGAGATGATCGGCAATTACCCTCATGGCAATATCTGTATCTTCTTTCTCGCCATATTTAATGTCTGAAATCTTGCTGATCTTTTGAATTACATTTTGGAAAATATCGGTATCATAATTTGATTTAACACCTTGCAAAACCATTGACAATCTTTCAAAGCCCATTCCGGTATCTACATGTTTGGCGGGCAACTGTTCCAGGGTTCCATCGGTTTTTCTGTTAAACTCAATAAAAACAAGGTTCCATATTTCGATCACTTCCTGATGGTCATTGTTCACCAGTTCGCTTCCATTGATCTTCTTCTTATCTTCCTTGTCCCTGATATCAATGTGTATCTCAGAGCATGGGCCACAGGGGCCGTTTTCACCCATCTCCCAGAAATTATCTTTTTTAGAACCGTACAATATCCTGTCTTCGGGAATAATATTTTTCCAGTATTTATATGCTTCCGAATCCTCATGTATTCCATCGCTTTTATCTCCACCAAATACAGTAACATAAAAGTTTTCTTTATTGATCTTATAAACCTCTGTTAAAAGCTCCCAAGCCCATTCAATGGCTTCTTTTTTGAAATATCCGCCTGCCGGTCGGGTAGGATCGCCAAACGACCAGTTGCCTAACATTTCAAACATAGTATGATGATAGGTGTCATGCCCAACCTCTTCCAGGTCGTTGTGCTTTCCTGAAACTCTCAGGCATTTCTGTGTATTGACTACCCTGACATCAGTCGGTTTGGAGTTCCCGAGAAATATATTTTTGAATTGGTTCATACCTGCATTGGTGAACATCAGCGTTGGGTCGTTTTTTATCACCATTGGCGCCGAAGCAACGATGGTATGTTTTTTCGATTCAAAGAAGTTAAAAAATGTCTGTCGAACATTATTAGAATCCATTGCTTTTAAATAATATTAACAATTATCAGTTGATTACTCAACTTTTAAAAGATTGCAAAATTAATTTAATTACTTAACTTTGCAGCCTGAATTAAACAATAATTTTGAAACTTCCGGGTTACTTTTTGCATATAATAGGTACATGCCGAAGATAAAGTATAAATTCAATAAGCGATCACTTCAGTTTGAAGAAGTAAAAGCTACAATTAAAACCAGGATACTGAAAGCCCTTTCGGTAATTGCCACTGGTAGTGTATTTGCTTCGGTTGTGATATTCTTTGCCTATACTTTCCTCGATTCCCCAAAGGAGAAAATGTTGAAGCGTGAAATCGCCCAGTATGAAATGCAATTTCAGCTTATTGATGAACGTATCCAACAATATGATGCTGTATTAACAGACCTGGCAGATAGGGATGACAATATATACCGTGTGATCTTTGAGGCGGAACCTGTCAGTAATGCTGTTAGAAAGGCCGGATTTGGGGGAACAGACAGGTATTCAAAACTGGAAGGCTATAAAAATTCGGATATAATCATCGAATCAGTTAAGAAACTTGACCGCATTCACAGCCAGTTGGTAGTACAATCAAAATCGTTTGATGAGGTTTATGAATTGGCTAAGAATAAAGCAGATATGCTGGCGTGTATTCCG